>CAZRCH010000001.1:0-78057 GCA_964598545.1 uncultured Methanolinea sp.
ACCACCGCAGGGGGATCGTCCACAATCGCGGCACCGATCGTCTCCCCCACCCAGGGGAGATCGGAGAGCAGCCCGCAGGCATCCCTGATAAGTGCAGGGACATCCGCTCCCTGCCCGCAGCCCAGGATCGCTTTCAGTTGCGGGATGGTGGCAAGGGACCGCTCGAGGCTTTTTAGGTCCCTCGGGGTCGCGTTTCCAAAGGCGATCCTCCCTGCAATACGGCCAATATCGGCGCAGCGGCGGAGCGTAACAGAGGCCTCCATCCTGGCCGCGGCATTCCTGACCAGGTGTTCGACGGCGTCCAGGCGGGTATTGATGGCGCCGACGTTCACCAGCGGCTCGCAGAGCCACTGGCGGAGGAGACGGCTTCCCATCGGGGTGGAGGTACGATCAAGGACAGAAAGGAGGGTCCCCTCCTTCCCCCTGTCCCTGATCCCCTTTACGATCTCAAGGTTCCGCAGGGTTATCGCATCGAGGAGGCAGGACTCGCCAGATTGCCGCACCGAGAGGGCGTTGATCTGGGGGAGTTCCGACCGCTGAGTCTCCTTCGCATAGAGGAGTGCCGCGCCCGCTGCCAGCTCCGCGGGAGAGTCCCGTGCAAGGCCGAATCCCTCGAGACTCGCAACACCGAAATGCCTGCACAGGGCGTCCCTTCCCTTCTCCGGCGAGAAGATATCCGCAGCTCCGCGGCTCACCGCAAGGCCTCCCCCCGACAGGAACTCTGCGAGTTCCGGGGGAGCCTCGGCAGGCAGCAGGCACTCGGCAGGGGCATTCCTCGCAACCTCCCCCTGGAGCGCGGAAAACCCGTGATCGAGGGGAACTGTCACGACCGAGAACTCCCCGGTGGTGATGTCGAGGAACGCAAGTCCCGCCACTCCTTCCTTTGCATCGGGGGAGACGGCGACAAGGTAGTGGGCACCCAAAGAGGGGATGAGGGTCTCGTCCATCACCATGCCGGGGGTCACGACGCGGACCACCTCCCTCTTCACAATTCCCTTCGCAGCCCGTGCGTCCTCCACCTGGTCGCAGACCGCGACCTTGTAGCCTTTTGCGATGAGCCTCGCAATGTACCCTTCAACCGCATGGCAGGGCACCCCCGCAAGGGGGACCCGGTTCCCGCTGCGGTCCCTGGAACGGGAGGTGAGGACTATGTCAAGCTCCCTGGACACGGTCTCGGCATCCTCGTTGAAAGTCTCGTAAAAATCTCCGATATGAAAAAGAAGGATAGCATCGGGATATTTCGACTTGATCTCCTGGTACTGGGCCATGGCAGGGGAGAGGCGGCTCTCCGACTCGGCTCCCCTGGACCGCGATCCCTTTTCCATCACCCATACTCTCGTGCTCAGGGAGAGTTATGTGTAACGATCGCGGGCCCGGGGCTACTTTGGTAGTTCCCCCACCCTGCCCCGGTGCGAATATTCAAGTGTCCCTTTTGCCATATCCTCCGGTGTGGGTCCTGTGTTCCCCAACTCCGCTGTCTGCCTCTTTCCCGCTTTCCATGTAACCGAGAGAGAGCCACTGGATGAAGAGCGAAAGATGGTGCCATTAAGGCCAGGGAGGGGTGCCGGTGACTGAGCCGTCCCCTGGAGAGGGGGATTCTTCGAATCCGACGAACCGGCTCATCCACGAGGCGTCACCCTACCTGCAGCAGCACGCCCATAACCCCGTTGACTGGTACCCCTGGGGAGGGGAGGCGTTTTCCAGGGCGCGGGCTGAAGGAAAGCCGATCTTCCTCTCCATCGGGTACTCCACCTGCCACTGGTGCCACGTCATGGAGAGGGAGTCTTTCTCCGACCGCGAGGTTGCCGCCCTCCTCAATGATCATTTCATCTGCATCAAGGTGGATCGCGAGGAGCGGCCTGATCTCGACCAGCTGTACATGGATGCCGCGATTGCCCTCACGGGCACGGGCGGCTGGCCCCTCAATGTCGTCCTCACCCCTGATCTCCACCCGTTTTTTGCGGCAACATATCTCCCGAGGGAGAACAGGATGGGGATGCCGGGACTACTGGAGGTCCTCCCAAGGCTCGCAGAGTTCTGGGAGGAGAAGCAGGATAAGGCGCTGGAGTCCGCCGGGCTCCTCGCACGCGCCATCGCTGCCAATCGCAAGGCGAGACCCGGCGGCCGGGTGAGAAAGGACACAGCTGACCGGATGCTCCAGGATCTTCTCCCCCAGTACGACAGCCTGAACGGTGGATTCGGTCCTGCGCCAAAGTTCCCGATGCCGCACATCCACCTCTTCCTGCTCCGCTACTGGAAGTGGACCGGGAGTGGCAAAGCCCTCGCCATGGCCGAAAAGACCCTCCTCTCCATGGCAAGGGGCGGCATATACGACCACCTCGGCGGGGGATTTCACCGGTACTCGACTGATGCACGGTGGCTGGTCCCGCACTTCGAGAAGATGCTATATGACCAGGCCCTGGCCGCGATGGCCTTCACCGAGGCATGGCTCGCGACGGGAAACCAGGAGTTTTGGGAGGTCGCATCCGGCTGCCTGGACTACACCTGCTCCCGGCTCTCCGCCCCGGGCGGAGGCTTCTTCTCGGCAGAGGATGCCGACAGCGAAGGCGTGGAAGGGAAGTATTACCTATGGACCCGCGACGAGATCGAATCCCTCCTGGACCCCGAAGACGCGCGGGTGGCTTTCCTGGTCTTCCCTGTCAGCCGGACCGGAAATTTTCTCGACCCCCATACCGGCCGGCATACAGGGGAGAACGTCCTTCACCGTACCCATTCCGAAAAAGAGGCGGCACGGGCCCTCTCTCTTTCGCCCGGAGAGGTCAGCGGGCGGATTGAGAGGGCGAGGGCCACTCTGCTCCGGGCCCGTGAGATGCGAACAAGGCCTTTTTGCGATGAGAAGGTCCTTGCCGACTGGAACGGGCTTGCGATTGCCGCGCTTGCCATGGCCGGGAGGGCATCTGGCAACCGCGCATACATCGATGCAGCAGAAAGCGCTGCAACCTTTGTCCTCTCGCGGATGCGCATGGAAGACGGAGGCCTCTTCCACAGGTTCAGGGATGGTTCTGCAGGGATTCCCGGTCTCTCGGCCGACTATGCGACAATGGTCTGGGGGCTCCTCGAACTGTTTATCGCGACCAGGGACCCAGGGCACCTGGAATCGGCGCTTGTGTTCGAGGATTACCACGAGGCCCATTTCTGGGACAAAAGATCGGGCGGATACTTCACTTCCCCCGGGAGCGCGACAGACCTCTTCGCAAGGGGGAAGGAGTACACCGACGGGGCTATTCCTTCCCCGAACTCCGTCTCGTACTGCAACCTCGTGCGCATCGGTCTCCTTACCGGGGAGGAGCGGTACAACCGGCGTGCCGACGCACTCTCCCGCCATTACTCCCCCCTGGTTGAGAGGAGTCCTGCTTCATGCGGCTTGTTCATGGCGGGGTTCACGCTCTCTGCCGGCCCTGCAAGCCGCGTGGTGGTGACTGGAAAGGGCACCGATCCCGCCTTCCGGGGGATGAATGCCTTCCTTGACCGCCATTACCTGCCCTTCACGATTCCCGTTTCCCTGGGGGATGGGATGGATGAAGATCTCCTGTTTCGGCTCGCCCCTTCGATCGCCCCGCACCGCCCGGCGGGTGAATCGGCAGTAGCCCACGTCTGCACAAGAGACTCGTGCGCACCACCTGCGTACTCTGTCGAGGACCTCTCGGCCCGACTTGGATGAAGAGCCGGAGGATCTCGAAAGCGCATCGTATAAAGAGTGGGTGAGTGATCAGAGGTTTTTCAGGGCCACCATGTCCATTACCCCGGTCAGTTTCCAGACGAGGGATCTCTCCTCCATTGCGATTGCCTCGGGCGGGTCCTGGGGCGAATGGCCGAGGGCTGCAAGGATGTTTTTGGAGAGGTGCCGTTCCTTGATCAGGTCGACGAACTCCTGGCGGATCAGCTTCTTCTCGATCGAATCGGTCACCTCTTCGAGGTACCCCTGCATGCTGACGAAGGTGTAACTGGAGAGGTCGCGGGTGTACTTCTCCACCTCCACTGCGACATACGGGCTTTTCCTGAAGTATTCGAGCTTCTTTCCATACTTTGTGGAGAGGAAATAGAGGAACTTACCGTCAAAGACGTAGAGAAAAGGTGCAATATAAGGATACTTCTCCCCCTGGAAGGCTATCCGGCAGACATAGCCCTTCTCTATCAGGGAGTCATACTCCTTTTTTTCCATCCGGGGGATCTTCACTATCTCCATAGCTACCGCATTCAGCATTACGATCCCTCTCTCTTATAGTTTGTGTATTCATGCGTGTGCGAAAATGGTGCCAGTGAATGCCTGGATTCCACAGCGGGGCACCCTCAGGCCATGTGCGGCTGGCACGAAGAACGGTTCAGGCGGCCGTCCGGATGGGAGATGAACACCCCGGTGAGAGAGTATACATGCGCATTTGTATGCTTTCAAAAGCAAAGACCTTCCCAGGATGCGAGAATCAATCTCCCCTAATTCGCATGTTGCCAAACAATACTTCCATAAGGGACAAAAGAGACCTCTTTAATCAGTGAGAGGAATGCAAACACCCCGTCCTTTCCGGGCACTGCTCATCGACATGGACAATACCCTCTTTGATCTTGTCGGCGCGAAGCGTGCGGCATGCCGTGCGATCACCGAAAAGACAGGGGTTGGAGATGCCGATCTGCTCTTCTCGTATTTCCTCCGGCAGACAAGGGGATTCGAGGACCCTGGCAATATCCAGGACTTCCTCGTTGATGAGGGGGTATATTCAGATGCCCTGTTCGATATGTGCAGTACCATGTACCGCGAAGTGAAGCTTTCGCATATCGAGCCCTACCCGGGAGTCCAGGAGACCCTGGAGCGCCTCGTTGAAAGGGAGTATCCTCTTGCCCTCGTCACCGATGCCCACAGGAACGACGCGATCCCCCGGCTTGAGCAGGCCGGCCTGCGCCAATATTTTGATCAGGTCATCACCTATGACATGACATGGCAGAAGAAGCCGGACCCGGTGCCATTCCTTTACGCCCTCCAGAGGGTAAATACCGCGCCGGGAGACGCCATGGTCGTGGGGGACAGCCCGAGAAGGGATATCGCGCCGGGAAGGAAGCTTGGAATGACCACTGTCTATGCCCGCTATGGGGACCGTTTTTCATCATCGAGGACTGATGGCGGTGCAGATTTCACCATTGACGAGTTCTCGCAGCTGGTTCCGTTGATATCAGGCCTGGAAAGGCCAGGGAAAGGGAGGAGGTCGCCATGTGCGGCAGGTTCACCATCGCGCTGACGGTAGGGTTCGGCAATCGGTTCGGGGTCGACGAGTCTTCACTCGGTCTTGCCCCGCGTTACAATATCGCCCCCTCACAGCAGGTGCCGATCATCTTCACCACCCCTGATGGGAAGCGGGTTGCACTGCCAATGACATGGGGCCTGGTTCCCTCCTGGACCCGTGACCTGACCGGCGCCCGCCCTCTGATCAACGCGCGGGCCGATTCACTCTCTGAACGCCCGTCGTTTCGGGGGCCCCTTGCACGGCACCGCTGCATCGTCCCGGCAACCGGCTTTTACGAGTGGCAGAAGTCCGGGCCCCAGAAAGTTCCCTACTATATCTGCAGGAAGGACCAGGGTTTCCTTGCCTTTGCGGGGCTCTTTGATGTCTTAAGAGGGCGAAATCCCCCCCTGTGGACGTTTGCGATCATCACCACGGAACCAAACCCGCTTGTGGCACGGTTCCACGACCGGATGCCTGCGATCCTCACGCGCGGGAACGAGGACCGCTGGCTGACGCCCGGCCCGGTCGGGGAGCAGGACCGCGCATCCATGCTCGCGCCATGCCCTGATGATATCCTGGAGGCTTATCCTGTCTCGAGGGCGGTCAACGATCCCTCGCGGGAGGGGCCTGAACTCATACTGAGGTCAGGGGATCGTACGCTCGACGTGTGATGCCTCCTACCCGGCATTTTATTCAAATGGAATCCCTTACAAGGGACATTACACGATCTTCGAGGCCGTCCACCTTTGTCACATCGCGTATCACGTCCGTTGCATCAACGAGCACGGGCTGCAGGGGTGTTATGCCAAGAAGGGAGAAGAACGCCCTGATCACTTCTGTCACGCACCTGAAATTATCATGGCCCTTTCGCCCGGCAACGGCCATCAGCAATCCCTTCCGCGAAAGAAGGTGGCCCCCAAGGGTCATTTCTGCGTGCAGGGCTGAAAAACGGTCAAGGAGGGCTTTCAGACCTGCGGGGACGGTGTTGGTATACACGGGCGAGCAGATGACGAGCAGGCTGCACCCTGCGATCGCGTCGATGATCCCATTCATATCGTCCTGGAAGACGCAGGTCCCGGTGTTGTAGCACTGGTAGCACCCGATGCATGGATGGATGTCCATGTCATGGGGATATATGACTTCCACTTCCCTCCCTTCGCGGCGTGCAGACTCCGCAGCCCACGATGCAAGGATGGCGCTGTTTCCTCCCGCACGGGGGCTTCCCTGGATGATCACGACGCCCCGGCCCTGGACGCGCCCGGCAGGCATTGAAGGCGCGGGATGTGATTCGCGGAATGCACCGGGATCGGCACGCAACTCCGCTTCCCAGGAGGCGGCCCTCTCCTCTGCCACCTGCCTGGCATGGAACGGCATTGCGGGCGAGTATTCGTACGAGTTTGTCCGGAACTGCGCCAGAACCTCCGGCCCGGCCCTTGCCTCGAGGGTATACCTCAGCATCCCCGGGTAAAACCGGGAGAGATCCTCCTCCCGGACAATGACATGATATGAAGTCCCACCCGCCTGCACCTTCTGGTCCCGGAGTATCTTTCCGGCCTGCTCCATGGAAGAGAAGTAGGAGTGGTGGGGGATATACATTCCAGTCAGAAGTGATACTTTTATGGGACCGCACCTGAAGAATTCTCCACTGGGAATGTACAATGCCGGGGACGCGTGAACAGGAGATACAAAAACTTGCCCGCCTGGCGGCTGAGAGAGGGGCTGAAGCTCGTGTCATCTCCTCGCGGGACGTCATCGTCTCAGACTGGGTCCGGTTCAAGTGCCGTTTCGGGTGCAAGGGGTACGGAAAGCACCTGAGCTGCCCGCCGTATGCACCGGCACCTGAAGAGACACGGCGGATGGTCAGGGAATACGAGACCGGGCTCCTTCTCAAATTCGAAGGAATTCCAGGGCACAGGGATCTCTCCCCGGACCAGATCCCGGAAGATTTTCACCCGTTCTTCCGCGATCTTATCCTCTGGGTGAACGGGACCATCCATTTCCTTGAGAAGACTGCATTCTATGACGACTTTTACAAGGCGTTCGGGTTTGGCGCATACCCGTGCATCTACTGCGAGCACGAGCACTGTGTCGCAGAGGAACAACCGGGGGTCGTTGACGAGAGCATCAGGAGGATGTGCCGGCATATGGACCTTGTCCGCCCCAGCATGGAGGCCGCCGGCATGGATGTCTTTGCCACTGCCAGGAATGCGGGCTGGGCACTGCACACTGTACCGTGCAGAAATCTCGAATATGGCATGATGGAGCACGGGAACATCACCTCGATCGGCCTGGTACTGCTGGAATAGGTATGGCTCTCCGCCTTCTGATATCGTCCATGAGTACAGGCGGATGGGCATGGTGATCCTCCTCCTGCCGCTGCGAGGAGGCATGAAGGATGCAGGATCCAGAGGCCGGCGAGGCTCCGTGAATCGCCCTTTCCACCCTGCCAGCGTTATCACTCTGCCGCGCTTGGTGCCGCATCCAAAAAAATCTTTGAAAAAATTCAGTTTTTTATTGCTATGACAAAAAAATATAAATACATTGAATAGACATAATAAACCGCACCTTCTGCATTCCCCTGGCCCTCATCCCTGCAGGCAATAGCTTTTACTGGTCATATCCTGCAGCGGAACTTCGCCATCACAGGGCCGCATCCGGGAAGGCAGGATCCCGCAGGAGCAGCACGATGAAGAACCCCAGGTACATCACTTCAATCGAAGATCTCCCGGGTATCCCGGGGGACGAGAAGAAGAGACTCGCGGAGGTCACGAAGAAATTCGCCTTCCGCACCAACGAATATTATGCATCGCTGATCGATTGGGACGACCCCGAGGACCCAATCAGGAAAATCATCATACCCGACCCCCGCGAACTCGAGGAATGGGGAGCCCTTGACCCGTCGAATGAGAAGGACTATACTGTCGCGCCGGGAGTCCAGCACAAGTACCGGGAGACGGCACTCTTCCTGACTGTCGATGTCTGCGGGGGATTCTGCCGGTTCTGTTTCAGGAAGAGGCTCTTCATGAACAGGGCAGACGAGATCGCGCGGGACCTCTCGGCAGGCATCGAGTACGTGCGCCAGCACCCCGAGATCACCAATGTCCTCCTTACAGGGGGAGATCCCCTGCTTCTCGCCACGAGCAGGCTTGAGCGAATCATCTCGCAGATACGTGAGATCGATCATGTCCAGATCATCCGCATCGGAAGCAAGATGGCCGCGTTCAACCCTTATCGCATCCTCAAAGACCCTGACCTTTCGAGGCTGATAAAGACCTACAGCACCCCCGAGAAGAAGATATACCTGATGGCACACTTCAACCATCCAAGGGAGCTCTCGCCTCAGGCGATCGATGCCCTGGAAGTCCTCCGCGACGCGGGCGCGATCGTCGTGAACCAGACTCCCCTGCTCCGCGGGATCAACAGTGACCCCACAGTCCTGACAGAACTCTTCAGGAAGCTCTCCTTTATCGGGGTCCCGCCTTACTATGTCTTCCAGTGCCGTCCCACGCTCGGGAACTACCTTTTCGGGATGCCTGTCGAGGAATCTTACCTCGTATTCGAGAAGGCCAGGGCGTCCTGCTCGGGCCTTGCGAAGCGGGCGAGATTCGTGATGTCCCATGCCTCCGGCAAGATCGAGGTGATAGGAAAGACGGACGCTGCAACGTACTTCAAGTATCACCAGGCTGCCGATCCACGCGATGTTGGCAGGTTCCTTGCCTTTAAAAGCAACCCCGAAGCATTCTGGTTCGATGACTACACCGAGATTCTGGAGGACTCGCGGGTCTTTTCCGATGAGGATGAACAGTTTCCGGCGTTTCCCTCCGGCCGGCAAATTCCTGACGATACACAGGCTGCAGGTTGAACTGAATCCAGCCACTGATTGGGCGCACAGACTGGGTATCCGGGCGCCGGATGCCCAGGTGTTCCCGGACTTCCCATCACGGGCCCTTCTTTACCTTATCCGCGCCATGGGGGCAGGGTGTCCGACAGGCATCAGGTAGAGAGGTTCTTCAAAGGTGTCAAGGAGCAGGATCTGCCGGACCTGGTCATCTGAGAACGCTCCAATGGCGACAGTCCCGAGTCCGAGTGCTTCTGCCTGGAGATATATGTTCTGGCTGGCATGGCCTGCCTCCATCCATACGTACTGTATCCCACGTTCTCCGTATTTTGAGGTAGTGCGCGAGAATACGCCGGCAATCACGATGGTGGCAGGAGCCTCGCGGAGGGCTGACTGGTTCAGCCCTGCAATCGCGATCTCATTGCGCACGTCGCCCTGGCGGATCATTCGCACCTCGTGAGCCCCCGGCACATAATGGTATACACCGGGTATAAGCCCATCCACATCTCCGGCAACCAGAAGCACCTCGAGCGGGTAGAGTGCGCCTGCAGAAGGGGCAGTGCGGAGCCCCGTCATCCCCGTGACACCCTGCGCAGCCCATAGGAGCTGGGAGACATCTTTGAGGGATAGGGGATCTTTTGCGTATTCCCGGACAGAGCGGCGCTGGGAGAGCGTCTCTTCGAGAGACAACGTCCCCACCCATGATGGCGCCGGGAGCACGGGACCCGCCGCTTCCAGATGGGATGCCAGGGCGTCCCCGGGACCGCGCGCCGGGAACATAACGAACACTGCAATGCACAGAATCGCCAGGACGATCACCGCTGCTGCGATGTATCTCCTTCTTCCTGCAGGCGGCATTCTCATCATGCACTGTTTTTCGCAAACCCTGCGGATGAATGTTTCCTGATCTCTCGGGGTGTTAAAAATTCCATCCGAGAAGGTTCCAGGAAGACGCCCACCACAGGAAGAGGAATGCCGCCGCGTTGACAATGGTGAATTCGATCCTGTCGCGCATCTCTCCTCCTTTCGTTCTCCAGGCCTGGAGCGTGACGACGGTTGAGATAACTGCCATGACGAGGATCGCAGGAACGAGCAGCAGGACAAGCGGCAAGAGGAATGGAACTCCGTACCACACCGGGTACCACTGGAGGACAGTAAAAAGCAGGAGTGGAAAAAGGACGGAAGTCCCGCACAGGCCCGCACAGAGCAGGTGCCTTGTGGAAAAAACCCGGCGCTTTACATACCCGGTCGGAAGAAGGATGGCTCCAGCCCAGCAGAGAAGCACGGAAAGGAATATTCCCTGGCATGCCACTGCCACGACTCCCAGGAAGAGCGGCCCCTCGTACCATTCCAGTCGCGAATAGGCTGCATCAGGCCGGTTTGACAGGAACAGGTATGCAGGATTCCCCTTCGCGTCCAGCCGGAACGCCGCTTCAGTCTCTCCCCGGGAATTGACGAACACCCCCGGGTCTGATTCGCAGAGAGTTCTCCCCCGGATCACGATTCCCCCGCCGGGCGAATCACGGACGTCTATGAGGTGTCTGCTCTCCATAGAGAGGCGGAAAACCTTTTCGTACGTGGTCACCGGGCTCCTTGTCGATACGTATGTGCCACTGTATCCAGGAGAATGGCCGCACAGGATACCGGGGCGGTGAAATAAGGTGCTCTCGTCCTGAGGGAAGTAATGGTCAATGAAGGCCTGCATCAGTGCATGGCCTGCGATTGATCCGCCCTCGGCATTATACGCGACAAAGAACCCTGTCCGCTCCTCTGGCACAAGGACAAAGAGGCAGTGGGAATAGAGGGTATCTCCTCCATGCCATAGGATGTATCTCCCGTTCCGGCGCATCTCCATGAGACCACCTGACCAGCCCTCGATGCGGGGATCGGGAGTGAACCGGACTTCAAAAAGATGCTGCATGGGAGGTTCCTCCCTTGCGATCGTCTCCTGCACGTCTTCCTCTTCCAGGAGGAAAACCATGAGTCTTCCGATATCAGAAGGGGTTGCACTCAGCGCTCCGGACGGCGCAAGCGTGATGAATTCGAATCCTTCCCTCCGAGACCCTTCTCTGGGGAACGAATAGCCTCCGGAGAGCCTGTCTTCAAGCGCCCGGGGTGGGGGCTGGAGGAACGTGCTGTTCCACATCCCGAGAGGCCCGAGGATGTGCATCTCCGCGTAGGCGGCAAACTCCAACCCTGACACCTGTTCGATCACCTTTGCGGCAAGTGCCGCGCCATGGTTCGAGTAGGCAGGCACCTCACCGGGCGGCCTCACCCTGGCAGGCATCCCATGCGGGGCCAGGAGGTCAGGCAGCACCACGAGATCCTCGCTGTTTCGCGCGAACGTGCCCCAGACCCGCTCCTCGAACCCTGCGCTGTGCGTCATGAGGTGGCGCATGGTGACAGGCCTTCCCGGGAATGTGTCCGGCAGGGATGAGTCTCCCAGGTAGGCGGTGATATCCTCGTCGAGATCGATTTGACCTCTCCCAACGCACTGCATTGTTGCCATCCATACAAGAACCTTGGAGACGGACCCGACTCTCACCAGGGTCTCATCAGGGTCCATCAAGACCCCTTTCTCAAGGTCTGCATGGCCATAGCCTTTTGCGAGTACGACCTCTCCATCCCTCACCAGGACCACCGCTGCTCCCGGAACATGGTGAGCGGCGAGCTGCCCGGGGATAATCCCGTCAAAAAATGCGCCTACCTCGGAATGATCAAAAGGACCCGCCTGACCTGCGAAGCCTGCCATTGCGGGTCCTGGAAAGAGAAGCAGTGCAACGAAGGCTGCACACAAGACTGACTGAATAAAAAAAACGGCTGCGCCCCCTTCGAGGACCCGCATCTCTTCCATTTCGGGCGGTTTCATGGAACCCGCACCGGGTATGATGCCCTGAATCCCGGCATTCTCCCATGAGAACTGTTGCGGTTCTCCGTATGGATTGCAGGATATTCGATCGACGCAACCTGCCGGACTGCCCGCGGGACCGAGGTCGGACGTCCGCTCACTCTCACTTCCCTTTCCTGAAAAAACCCAGGGGGTCCCGCCAGTTGAGGAGAGAGGCGCCGTGTTTCCTTGGAAAGACGCCTTCCTTCACTGATTTTATCTCCTCCACGGTGAAGAAGGCATTTGGCTGGAACTCGTGTATGAGGTCAAAGACCAGGTGAAGGTCCTCTCTCCGGCTGATCGTGAGGATCACTGTGACCGGCCCGCTCGCCCCTTCCGCATCCATGGTGGTAACCCCGAGGTTCTTCTCTCTCATGGCTTCCACAAGACCCCGTGCATCGCGGTTCGTGATGATCCTGACGATGACGTTCCCAAGGGAGAGGCGCTCCTCGACCGCCATCCCGATGAAAGTCCCCGCCGCAAACCCTCCCCCATACGCGATATACGATGCAACATTCCCGACATTCTGCATCACCTGGCCGATGGCAAGAAGCCATATGATCACCTCGAAGAAGCCGATCGCCGGGGCGATGTACTTGAACCCACGGGCGATGAATATCACCCGGAGCGTGCCGAGGCTCACGTCGCATATCCTCGCCATGAAGATGAGCAGGGGGAGTATTACCCATGCATACAGATCCGTAGAGATTGTGAATTCCAGCACTCAGAAATCACCTCCGGAAGAGGAATGTGCTTTCCAACTCCCTGATCGTCTCATCCTGAAACCGGATGCCAGCCCGTGCCACAGGATATTCCATGCCGATGTATCGTTGGATGCCATTCCTGATAATTCCCGCGCGGCAATGACCGGAGAGGAAGGCCGACGTTGGGGGGATTATACCCAGCCCCTCTTCCTCATGGCTTCTACTACCCTCGCAACGGCAATCGAGTACGCCGCCTTCCGGAGTGGCACGTTGTTCTGGGCCGCCAGTTCATGGACCTCGCGGTAGGCATCCGTCATCTTCTTCTCGAGTTTCCTGTGCACCTTCCCTTCATCCCACTGGTCCATGTTGAAGTTCTGGACCATCTCGAAGTACGAGACGATCACGCCGCCGCCGTTCGAGAGGAAATCCGGGAGCACCGTGGTTCCCCTCCCAAAGAGTATCGCATCTGCATCGTTGTCCACCGGCCCGTTTGCAAACTCCGCCACGATTCCGGCACGGACCTGCGGAGCGTTCCTGCTGCTGATCACATTCTCGAGCGCTGCCGGGACGAGGATCTCCACCGGCAGTTCGATCAGTTCTTCGTTCGTGATGTTCGCAGCACCCGGGAAATGCTGCACCGACCCTGTCGCGGCTTTGTGGGAGACGAGTTCGCGCACGGGGAGACCCTCTGGATTGTAGACCCCTCCACGGCTGTCGCTCACTGCCACCACCCTGGCGCCGAAGACCTCCTGCCCTATGAGTGCGGCGTGTGAGCCCACGTTGCCGAATCCCTGCACCGCGACACCCGCCCCGGAGATGTTCATGCCCTGGTCCCTGGCAGCCTCGCGCACGACATACCATCCTCCCCTGGCGGTAGCATCGAGCCTTCCCTCCGAACCTCCAAGACCGACCGGTTTGCCGGTGAAAGAGCCAAATGACGTTTTCCCGGCGATCTTTGAATACTCATCCATCATCCAGGCCATCACCGTGGGATTCGTGTAGACATCTGGTGCGGGGATATCCCTGTCCGGGCCAAGGTATGGGAACATGACCTGGACATACGCACGGCTCAGCCGTTCGAGTTCGTGAACCGAGAGCTCCTTTGGGTTGCAGACGACCCCTCCCTTGGCCCCGCCGAGTGGGAGGTTGTGAAGGGAGCACTTCCAGGTCATGAGGGCGGCAAGCCCCCGGATGGTGTCGATGGTCTCTTCAGGGTGGAACCGGATACCCCCCTTCGTGGGGCCGAGTGCATCGTTGTACTGGACCCGGAACCCCTGGAATGCCCGAATCTTTCCATCATCCATCCTGACCGGGATTGATGCGTGGATCTCCCTTCGTGGCATCTTCAGCACCGCCTCCACGTTTGCATCCATGGCAAGGTTGGTCGAGCATGAGCAGAGATGCTGCTTGACCATCTCGAAAAGGTTCTGCTCGGTCATTCGTTTCCCCCTCTTATGAAGACATTCAGAGCCGTCCTGTATTTAAAGGCGCGGAAATGCCGCACCCTGCCAGCATTTACGGCCTGGCTAGAGTGAATGAGAGCCATACAGGTTCACATTCTCTTCTCCAGCACATTCCTGATGGTGGCTTCCCTGTCCGTTTCGGTGCCCCGGATGGCAGAGAGCCGCTCTTCCAGGGTGGGTCTCTTTGCCCGGTAGATCGTTCCAAGGCCTATCGGTGCATCCGTGTTATAATCCCATTCCCTGGCTTTTTGGCAGGCGGCCTCGAAATCCCGCTCATCGTGGTCCCTGATCTCGTATACGCTCCTGTCATAGTAGAGAGAGAGATTGAAGTAGGATGCGCAGACCTGCAGCACATCGATGAAGGCAAAGCCAGGATGACGGATGCCTTCCATGATTGTGCGCTGCAGGAGATCCATCCTCCGCGTACATCCTCTCGCAACGAACGTGGCGCCGGATGCAAGCACGATCTCCAGTGGATTGAAAGGTTCCTCGACTGTCCCCGATGGCGTTGAACGGCCCCTGAACCCGAGCGGGGAAGTCGGGGTGTATTGCCCCGTAGTCAGCCCGTAGACCCGGTTGTTGTGGACGAGAAGGGTGATGTCGGTGTTCCGTTTTGCGGCAAAGACGAGGTGGTCAAGACCCTCGGCATAACAGTCCCCATCGCCGGCACACGCAATGACCACGAGCTCAGGGTTCGCCATTTTGATCGCGGTCGCAACCGGCAGGGTT
Source organism: uncultured Methanolinea sp. (assembly GCA_964598545.1). Lineage (GTDB taxonomy): Archaea > Halobacteriota > Methanomicrobia > Methanomicrobiales > Methanospirillaceae > Methanolinea_A. The sequence continues at coordinate 14,856 of CAZRCH010000001.1, forward strand.
CGCCCGTGGATGGAGTAGAAGCTGTTGACGTTGAGATAGTCCGCCATCTTTGCATGGCACCCTATCCCGGTGACGAGCACGACCCTGTCAGTATCAACTCCCTCTTTCTCAAGAGCCGCAATGGTATTTTTCAATGCGAACTGGATGACAAAATTGCCGCACCCGGGGCACCAGGTGTTCTGGGCATCGGTGATCAGGTTCCTCGCAGTCATGCGAGCACCTCCCTGGCGCGCGCTTCCAGTTCCTCGACAGTAAAAGGCCTCCCGTCGTACCGGCGGATATGCGAGTCAGGCCTGATACCATGCCGCGCAAGCAGCATGGCAAGCTGTCCTTCGGCATTCTCCTCTACCACAATCTGCCTGTCCGTCCCCCGTAATGCATCCTGCAGAACTTGTTCGGGAAGTGGAGAGAGCACGACAGGCTGCACCAGCCGGAGCCCAAGGGCAGCTGCAACCTCCCGGCACACGCCAACCGTGGACCCCCAGCAGATCAGTGCCGAATCCGAGCCCGTATCGCCGCCGATGACGACGGGGTTGAGCGAGGATATCCCGCTTGCAAGCGCAGCCCCTTTCTTCTGCCTCTTTTCGCTCATGAGGGAAGCGAGTTCTGCCTTTTCTGTGGTGATTCCTGCCTGGTCGTGGGTGTACCCGTTCACCTTGATCACCGTCTCCTCCCGGGGAGGAGAGAGCATGGGTGACACCCCGTTTTCGCTCATGAGATACCTGGAGTAGGCACGGCCGGGGCTTGCCTCCGGGGGCAAGCCAATCCGGGGGATCTCCGAATCAGGCCTGCTGAAACTGTAGAACCCCTCACAGAGTGTCTTGTCACAGAGGATCACGGCAGGGACCTGGTATTTCCAGGAGATCTGCAAAGAGAGATCGGACCATGCATATGCCTGCTCTGCATCTCCAGGTGCCACGACCAGCCTGGGAAACTCCCCCTGACCGGCATGCAGCGCGAATTGCAGGTCGGACTGAGCCGTGTAAGTGGGCATCCCGGTGCTCGGGCCCGCCCGCTGCCCGAGCACCACGACGACCGGAATCTCGTTCATGCCTGAGAGTGAGAAACCCTCGGTCATCAGGCAGAAGCCTCCGCCGGAAGTCCCCACCGCCGTCCTCTTCCCGGCATACCCGAGGCCGAGCGCCATCATCATCACCGCGATCTCGTTCTCGGGGTGAAAAACCCGCAGGTCATGCGTCTCTGCAACCTCGGCCATGAAATGAAGGATGTTCGAGGTGGGGGTCATCGGGTAGGCGACGTAGGCATCGAGGCCGCCGTGGATGAGACCAAGGCCGATGGCCTCGTTGCCGGATATGACGGGCAGCGTTGACGATGTGAGCGGCCCTATCCTGCAACACTCGCGGGCCCCGTCAAACCCCCGGAGCGCAACCTTGAGGTTCATGGCCAGCGCCTTTGGGACCTGGCGGGCAAATACCTCCTCGAGAACTTTCCACTCGATTCCTGCCGCCTTTGCAAACGCGCCGATGATGCACGAGTTCCCCATGACAGGCGGGGCTTTCTCCTCTTTTAAAATTTGCGTGAGATCGATTCCGATCCCCTCTGCCCTGACCCTCGAGCGGTCGAAGAGGGCGACAGTCTTTCCGTGTACCATGTCCTGATGGAAGTCCACGGTATCCTGGTTCAGTGCGAGGATGAAGTCAACCTGTGACCGGTGTGCCCCGATCTTCTCCTTCGCAGCCCGCACAATGGCAAAATTGTGCCCCCCCTTGATGAGGGACGGGTAGTCAAAATACATATAGACGCGGTACCCGATCCGGTTGAAGAGATGGGCAACCACCATACCGGCACTGTTGATCCCGTCACCGGCCTTTCCCCCGATGAGAACTGATAATTCCTCCATGATCGTGAAGAGCACCCCGAACAACACTCTCTTTCCGGGGGGAGATATAGGTTCTTCCCAAAAAACCACAGGTTTCTCTTTCGAGACACCGGCATACGGGATGAACATCGCAGGAGCGACTTTTTTAATAATAAAAAAGTCAGGATAGGGATTTTATTTCTTCCTAAGGGACCGTATCCGGGCCGCTTCGGGAGCGTTTTCAGTCTGGAGAAGGAACGTGCCATAGCAGGGCTTCGTATACGGGAAAGTGATCACGTCCCCGTCAAGCCCGATGACGACCGGAGGCACCCCTATGATTGGCTTCTCGAAGATCTTGAACCCGGGATTCACGATCACCCGCTCACTGCAGTGCTCCTCAACATAGCTCCTGCATTCTGCAAACGATGCCCCCCTGAGGACAATCTCGTACTTCAAAGATTCGATACAACCCACGGAAGCACCTCGTCTATCTTCTTTTTGAGCGGCATGGGATTGTGCACTGCCTTTGCAGCGACCATCTCGCAGGGGAAGCCGATAGTCTCCCCAACCTCCCTGAAGTGCTCCCCATAGAGGATGGCAACCACCTTCTTCCCGGTGATCGACTGGACCGTTGCCGCATACGAGACCCCGGCATCGTTGTGCACGAAGATCATGTAATACGAATAGCTCCGCTTACCCTCCGCGAGGTCCGCGATGCAGGCATCAATGTCCACCATCTCCCCCCCGTAATGGTGAAGGGGGTCCGAGACCTCGACCTGCATCCGTGCGGCCTGGTTGCCCGCAACTACCGGAGTGACGCCGAGCACTCGAAGCCTGTACATGAGGTAAAGGGCAATGGCGGTCTGGACCGGGACCTGGGGGCATCCCAGGACCAGGAGCGCGTCCTTCCTCTCTTTTCCCGAGGCGATGATGATTTCCCTCCCTGCATACCAGGTAATGTTCACCTTGCCTATTTCACTTCCCCTTCCGCATGCCCATCCTTCCCGGCATACTGTGCAAGGCCCCTCACCCTCTCAGGGTGCGTGTAGACCGTAAACCGGTCGCCGCGGGAGAAACATATGAGGGTAATTCCTGCCTTCCCTGCCGTTTCTATTCCCTGCTCCGTCGAGGCCGCCCGGGATATGACCACCGGTATCCCGGCATGCGCGGCCTTCGTCACCATGTCCCGTGGCTGCCTGCCAGTACAACCCAGGATACACCTTGACCTGTCGACACCCCTCAGCACGGCATGTCCCACCACCTTGTCGACAGTGCTGTGCCTGCCAAGGTCGCTGGCCTTCACCAGCAGTTCGTGCTCGTGGAAGAGGACAGAACAGTGGACCCCGCCGGTCCGACGCCACGTCTCTGTCTCGATCTCCCCCGTGATGCGGTACACGTCATCAGTGGTGAGGGTAAGAGATGATCTGACAGGCAGAAAAGGCCTCCTGACCCCGACCGCACCGGTCGAGATGATCTCCTGGAGCAGTTCTCCCGTGATGGGGGCATTGATGTGGATCTCTCCTTCCTTGACTGTCACCTTGTCGACCCTGCCGGAGATTCCCTGGCACGTCACGAACCCTGCCCCGAGTTCCTCGAGCTGGTCGTTGCTTGCCACCATCCCTGTAAAATACGTGCCGTTCAGGTAAAGGGAGAAACGGCTCTCGCGGACCACTGTATCCTGGATCCCGATGGGTTGTCCATTCCTGACCTGTATTCCGTGCATGGTAACCGTGTTCATGAAAGGGTCTCCTCTTTTACCCAGGCAAGGTAGGGGGGATAGCCGGAAATGACGGGGAGCACGATCATCTCCGGCAGTTCATACGAGTGCACATCCCGGATGGCCGCCAGGGCATCCGGGACCTTCCCTCCCGTAGTCTTGATCACAAGGAGGGCTTCAGGTTCCTCACAGTACCTGCCCTCCCAGCGGTAGCATGAATTGACCTCTGTGATGTTCACACAGGCAGCGAGCCTCTTCTCCACAAGGTGGCGGGCGATACCAGGTCCTTCCTGTCGACTGGCTGCAACGAGAATGACCCTCACCCGAGACGCCTCCTCTCCATCCATTTGACGAGTCCTCCTTTTTTGGTCCCTGCACATCCCTGACTGCCGCAAAGGGGTGCGCATGCACTTAGTTACCCGGGCGCGGAATATAAGTGCATTGTTCCAATACACCCAATTCAGGGTATTTTTCAGGATCTGGCAGCATCGGTGGCTCTTTTGATACGGGTCCCGGGGTGATCCTTAATGAATGAGCAGCCCCTATACTCCTTTCACATGTACGCGGAACGAATGGGGATGCTCCCTCCCTACCTGTTCGCCAGGATCGACGAGATGAAGGCAGCGAAGATCCGGGCCGGTGTCGATGTCATCGACCTGGGGGTAGGCGACCCGGATCTCCCCACCCCCTCTTTCGTGGTGGATGAACTCTGCCGGGCGGCAAGAGATCCCGCCCATCACCATTACCCTTCCTATGCAGGGATGGCTGACTACCGGAAGGCCGTCGCAGCGTGGTACCGCAGCCGTTTCGGGGTGGACCTTGACCCTGCCAGCGAGGTGCTTGCCCTGATGGGCTCAAAGGACGGGATTGCCCATGCACCTGAGGCGTTTGTGAACCCCGGGGACTTTGTCCTCGCGCCGAGCCCGGGGTATCCCGTCTACCGGACTTCCACCCTCTTCGCCGAGGGACGGGTCTACGAGATGCCGCTCCTCTCGGAGAACCACTTTATCCCTGTACTCGAAGATATCCCGAAGAAGGTTGCCGGTGCTGCCAAGGTGATGTTCCTCAACTACCCGAACAACCCCACGTCGGCGGTAACCCTGCCGGGTTTCTTTGAACGCGCGGTTGAATTTGCCCGCGAACACGGGATCATCATCATCCACGACAACGCCTATTCGGAGATCTCTTACGACGGCTACCGGGCACCCTCGTTCCTCGAGACGGAAGGCGCCATGGAGGTTGCTATCGAGATGCACTCCCTCTCGAAGACCTTCAACATGACGGGGTGGAGGATCGGCATGGCGGTCGGGAACCCTGAGATCCTGGCCGGGCTCGGAAGGGTGAAGACAAACGTGGACTCGGGTGTCTTCGATGCGGTCCAGAGGGCTGCGATTGCCGCCCTTTTGGGCCCCGACGACTGCGTGCGGGATGCCTGCCGCATCTACCAGCAGAGGCGGGATCTGCTGGTCGGCGGGCTCCGGGAACTTGGATTCGCCGTAGACGCTCCCCGTGCAACCTTCTATGTCTGGATGGCGGTCGAGGACTGCATGGGCTTTGCCACCCGGATGCTGGATGAGGCAGGGATCGTGGTCACTCCGGGCATCGGTTTTGGGTCAGGGGGCAATGGCTATGTCCGGTTCGCCCTCACCCGGTCCACCGACCGCATCCGCCAGGCCCTGGACCGGATGGAGGCGATGGGCCTGTGAGACTTCCCCCTCACCTGGGAATCAGGGACGGCCTCCTCACTATCGGGGGGCTCGACTGTATCTCGCTCGCGGACAGGTTCGGGACCCCCCTCTACGTCACGGACCAGGACCGCATCGTCGACCAGTTCCACCGCTACCGGGCAGCGCTCACCTCGCGCTATTCCCGTGTCCATATACTCTATGCCGCGAAGGCAAACGGGAACCTGGCGATCCTCAACGCGCTGGGCCGCGAGGGCGCGGGGGCCGATGTCTTCTCATCCGGAGAACTGCGCCTCGCACTCGCTGCCGGGATGCCCCATCACCGGCTCCTCTTCAACGGGAGTTCCAAGAGCGGGGCTGACCTCGCCCTTGCCGTGGAGAAGGATGTGCCGGTCTCAGTGGACTCCCTCGACGAACTTTTCCAGCTGGACGAGATTGCCGGAAGCCTTGGGAAGACCGCGAGAATAGCGTTCCGAGTCAATCCTGCCCTCGATGTGCCCACCCATCCGAAGATCGCGACCGGGCTTGCCACCAGCAAGTTTGGAATAGCCCACCACCTCATCCCTGGAGCCTACAGGGAAGCGCTTGGGTGCACGCACATCCGGCCCTGCGGCCTCCACTGTCACATCGGTTCCCAGATACTCGACCTTGAACCGTTCAGGAAGGCCGCGGAGGTGATGATGCGTATCGCCGCCGACCTGGTTGCAATGGGGATCGATCTCGAGTTCATCGACCTTGGAGGGGGGCTTGGGATTCCCTACAGGCACGAGACCGAGACTGCACCCACCCCGGAAGAGTATGCTGCAGCGGTGGTCCCTGTGGTCACACAGGCCGTAGAGACTCTTGGCATCAGCCCTGAGCTCTGGATCGAGCCCGGCCGATCGCTGGTTGCAGACTCCACTGTTCTCCTCTCAAGGGTGAACTCGGTCAAGAAAGCCCACAGGAACTTTGTGAACGTGGATGCCGGCTTTAACCTCCTCATCCGACCGGCGATGTATGACTCCTACCACGAAGTCATGGCAGCCCGGGGCGCAGATCGCTCCCCTGAGGAGACCTATACCATCACCGGGCCCATATGCGAGTCAGGGGATATCCTCGCGTCCGACCGGCGTCTCCCCGTGCTTAGGGCAGGAGATCTCATCGCCGTACTCGACACGGGGGCATATGGGTTCGCCATGTCCTCTCAATACAACAGCAGGCCCCGGTGCGCTGAGGTCATCATCCATCGTGGGACACCGGCATTGATGCGCCGCGCCGAGACCATCGAGGACATCATGGGCACCATGCGGTCTCCCCCATGGGATTCCTGAAGGGGAGGACGCCCGGTGCAGTTCCACTACGCTCTCGTCGATGATCTCTTCCCGAGGGAAGAGTTCGAGCGGCGGGTGGAGGAGAAGATGGAGTCATGCGGGGACCTCGTCGACGAGGTGACCGCTGCAATGATGGTCGTGCAGGACTGCGGACGCCACCATGTGAAGATCAAGGACCTATCGGGCCGGTCAAGTCTCTTCTCTTTTTTTGGCAGAGTAGTCGCCAAGAACCCCCCCCGTGAATTTGAGCGTCCCGGCGGGGAGAAGGGTCTTGTCACGAGCCTTATCCTCGGCGACGAGACCGGGCAGGTGCGGGCGATTCTCTGGGACGAGAAGGCCATGGCAGCGCAGGAGATAGAAGTCGGAGATGTTCTCGAGGTGATAGGGCGCCACCCGAACCGGACCCCGACTGAGATTACCGTCATGGCCATGCGGCAGGCGATGGTGGAGATCGTCGGACCCACCCAGGTAGAACCGTTCCTTGCGCCCCCCAAGAGAAGGGATTTGACGGTCCGGGTGATTGCGATTGGAGAGCCCCGGATGGTACCCAGGCGGGACGGGACCGAGGCGGAGGTGCAGGACCTCATCGTGGGAAACCACGAAGGACTCTTGCGCATGTCATGCTGGGTGCCGGATCTCATCGAGGGAATCAGCGAGGGAGCATCCCTGCAGATCCAGGGAGCGCTCGAGAAAGTGCGAAAATACGGGAAGGAGTACAGCATCGATGAACGCAGCACCATCGAGGAAGCACCCGGGGATATTCCCGTTGAGATCCATTCAATCCGGGAGGTGGAGGAGGGAGGTTCCTTCTCGGTCTGCGGCTCTGTACGGTCCTGCCGGCCGGTCCGGACGTTTTCCACGAAGGACGGCAGGGCCTCCTGCGTCCGCGACCTCCTCCTGACTGACGGAACGCACCAGGTCAGGGTCGTCCTCTGGGGAGAGGAGCATGCCCGGACCGAGCTCCTCCCGGGAGACCGGGTGGCCCTCTATCTCTGCTCTGCCCGGAAGGGGAGGTCAGGAGATCTTGAACTTCATGCAGGGAGAGGCAGCATGGTAAAGGTGCACCATGTGGACGAGGCAGTGGAAGAAGAGATCACCGGGACCGTGATTGCCACGCCAAGCGGCACCTTCCTGGACACGGGAGAGGAGCAGTTCCTGGTGCGCGGCAACCTCCCCCACGGCCACGAGGTCAGGGCCAGGGTGACAAGGAGGGGAAAGCGGATCTCCATCCACTCGTTCGAAGAGCTCCTCCCCGATATGGCGGAACTGAATGCCAGGATAGACGCGTTCCTCGCGATGACAGACGGAGGGAATACTTTCACCCCGCACGGCCGCCAAGATATAAGCAAGTGAGTATACCCTCTCTCCACGACAGGTGAACAACAGATGAGTAACGGACCCATTGAACTTGAAGACCTGCCCGGCGTGGGGCCCACCACCGCGGAGAAGCTCCGTGAGGCAGGGTTCCTCAGCGTGGAGAGCATTGCAACCGCCTCTTCCCAGGAACTGGCAGAGACTGCCGAGATCGCCGAGTCAACGGCAAAGAAGATGATCAAGGCCGCCCGCGAGATGGTGGATCTCGCAGGATTCCGTACGGGCAGGGATGTCTTCGAGCAGAGAAAGGAGGTGCGGAAGTTGAGGACCCTCGTGCCCGAGCTCGATGCCCTCCTGGGCGGGGGACTCGAGACCCAGGCCATCACCGAGCTCTACGGCGAGTTCGGGTCCGGGAAGAGCCAGATTGCCCACCAGGCCGCCGTCAACGTGCAGCTCCCCGAGGAGGAGGGCGGGCTCAACGGATCCGCCATCTTCATCGACACCGAGAACACCTTCCGCCCCGAACGTATCGAGCAGATGGTGATCGGCCTCGGAATCGACGCAGACCCCCAGGAATTCCTGGAGCACATCCACGTGGCGAGGGCGCTCACCTCCGATCACCAGATGCTGATGGTCGAGAGCGCAAAGGAGAAAGCCCAGGAGCTGAAGAACTCTGACCGGCCGCTGCGCCTGATCATAGTGGACTCCCTGACTTCGCACTTCAGGGCCGAGTACGCGGGCCGGGGCACCCTTGCCGCCCGCCAGCAGAAGCTGAACCGGCACCTTCACGACATCTTCAGGCTGGTCGATGAACACAACGCGGTGGGGATGGTCACCAACCAGGTCCTCTCAAACCCTGCCGTCTTCTTCGGAGACCCTACGAAGCCCATCGGCGGCAACATCGTCGGCCACACCGCGACCTTCCGCATCTACCTGCGGAAGAGCAAGGGAGGAAAGCGCATCGCCCGCCTCGTCGACAGCCCCAACCTCCCAGAGGGCGAGGCCGCATTCATGGTGGAAGAGGCCGGGCTCAAGCCCGTATAACTCTCCATTCATACTCTTTTTCGCATGACCGTTGCCCTGGAAAGGCCGTAATGTGAGATTGATTCTTTTCATATCCTGACAATGCGCCACTCATCCCACAATTCCGAATATTGCACTGACGCCCCGCACGCTTGCGCACCTCCGTGAACGTGATATGACCAGTGCTGCGCTATGGATGCGGTTTCACCCCATCCCGGCCTCCCCTTTCCGCAGGCTATCGCATAATGGGAGCGGGGGTGCGGTGGGATGATCCTTCCCTCCGTTGCGAACGAACATCCGGATATCAGGGCGACCGCCAGGTAACTATGTATATGGGGGGCAGAGCTTTTAGAGAGAAGAGAAACAAGAACCCGCCTTCCTGTAATTCTCAAATCCAAAGGCATAAGGATCCCTGGACGAGACTCCATATCCGGAACAGACAAATGGACCGATCTTTCCGCTTCAAAGGTCTTGTCACCGATATCGACGGCACCATCACCGATCCGAAGCGACGGATTCACACCAGGGCCATCGGTCTCATTCGCGAGCTGATGGACGAGGGGATCTTCGTCGTCCTTGCGAGCGGGAACACCTCCTGTTTCATGGACGCCGTCTCAAAGATGATCGGCACACCCGGGACTTATATCGGAGAGAACGGCGGGATTATCAGAAACGGCTATGCCCATGATATAGTCCTCCTCGGCGACGGTGTCGCGCCAAGGAATGCTCTCGAAGCACTTGCCGAAGCCTACCGCACGCGGGGTATCGAGATCGAGAACTACAGCCTTCCCTATCGCTTCGTTGACGTGGCTTTCGCCCGGACAGTCCCCCCCGATGAAGTGCGGGAAATTGTACGGAATCACCCTGTCGAGGTTCTTGACACCGGGTTTGCCATCCATATCCACCCGCCCGGTGTCAACAAGGGAATCGCGTTTTCGAAACTTGCAGGATTGATGGGCCTCGAAACCAGGGATTTCCTGGCAGTCGGAGATGCGGAGAACGACATCGAACTGCTTCGAAGAGCGGGAGTGGGAGTGGCCGTCGCGAATGCACACCCACACCTGGCGCAGGCTGCTGACTGGATAACGCAGAGAGAATATGGCGAGGGATTCGTGGAAGGCGTGAAAAAATATTTATCTTATTTCCTGGAGAGGTAGCGGTCGACCACGATATAATCCTTGATATCTTTTACTGCCTCGAATGGAATGTACATGCGGTCTCCCTCGGTTCGATATCCGGATGTATCAAAAGAGGGATCAGGATAGATGACAAGGTCCGCCACCTGGCCGGTCTCAAAATCAACGACCAGGTTCTTTAAGGTTCCAATTACCTTCCCCTCGTTTGTGACGATCTTCTTCTTTGAGAGACTTCGGGCCAGGACTCGTGACATGAAAAATGGTGTAACCCTATTCATATATAAACATGTTTAAAATCGCCGGATTGGTCACTATTTCGATGCCAGATCTGTGCACCACCGGATTTATTCCCATCTCCGGGTTCGCGCGACCCGAATTGCACTCTAGAGTGACGGGAAGACCTTGATGATGTCAGACTGCGTGAGGATTCCGGCCGGACGCCCCTCCTCCATCACGATAAGCCGCCCGATATCCCGCTCCTTGAAGCTCCGTATCACCTCGAAGAGCTGGACGGAAGACGGAGCGATGACCACATCGGAGGTCATGATGGTAGAGACATGGGAGTCCATGGGGAGATTCCTCTCGATCGCATTTGCCACGTCGCTCATCGTGACGATCCCGAGCAGCCTGTCCCCTTCGATGACCGGCGCACCCCTGATATGGTGAAAATTGAAGAGCTGGAGCGCATTTTTCAGGGTATCAGTGCCCCGCAGCGAGATCAGAGGACTGCTCATGTAGAAACGGATCGGCTTTTTTGGAAGCGATATCATCTCAAAGATGGAGATGAGCAGGGTCTGGGATACCTCATCCCTCCCGTACACCTCGCCACGGATCAGCAGCTTGTTCACCGGTGTCGGGCCGATGGTGATCTGGTCCCCGATCTCAAACACCTTCACCGAGCCTATCAGCTTCGCATTCGCCTGGCAGATGTCAGGATGGCAGAGGGTGGTGAACGCGATCTCCACAACCTTTACTCCCTGGACCACCTCGCCGTTCCTGGCAATCTTCACATCATATTCTTTTCCGGATATGTCCAGGTTCAGCGCCCGGTATGCCTGGGCAGTTGGATTGTATCCACCTTTTGGCCCGGGTATCCCGTCCACGAGGCCTATCGCTTTTAACGCCTGCATCTGGTTCCGGACCGTTCCCGGGTTCCTCTTTATCACCTCCGCGATCTCTTCCCCCTTTATCGGGTGCGAATGCTGGTGATACAGCGTAATAAGCGTAATAAGGATGTCTTTCTGGATTAGGGACAAATCCATAATGGTTTATCATCTGCATGGGCATATATAAGTTAGGTTGAACCATAGTGGAATTTGAGACCATTCCCACGGTGCCCACCGCCGATGAGATCCTCGACCGCAGTTTCCGCCGGGCTGCATCGAAGATGAAACTCAAGAAGAACAAGGACCGGGCAAACGAAGAGTTTGTCAGGGCGGTGAGCCAGGCGATTCATGACAGGCTGGTAAAGATCATTCAATCCTTCCCCGATTTTGATACAGTTCCTGCATTCTACAGGGATATCGTGGACATCATGTGGGGCCTGGACAGGGTCAGAAAGGCCCTTGGGGGAGTGGGATGGGCCGCCCGGTGGGCACGCACCCACGGCCCGGGCCTCGCCTACCAGACAAGGAAGTCTGAAAACCCTTCCCAGATACGAAAGAGAGCGGTAGCAAGGCTCTCCTCGGTCGTGCACCAGGTGGGAGAAGACCTGCTCTTTTTGAACGAAGTCCGGAATGTCATCCGAAAACTTCCCCATGTGAGCGATGAGTTCACCGTGGTCGTGGCAGGATACCCAAACGTCGGGAAATCCTCGTTCATCAGGCTGGTATCCACGGCGACGCCCGAGGTTGCCGCCTACCCTTTCACTACCAAGGGGATCATCGTCGGTCACCGGGCCGTCGGCAAGGAGAGGATGCAGTTCATCGACACTCCCGGAGTACTCGACCGGCCGACTGAAGAACGGAGCGGGATAGAGCGCCAGGCCCTGACGGCCATGATGAACCTCGCCTCGGCGATCCTTGTCATCATCGATGCAAGCGAGCATTGCGGGTATCCCCTGGAGGACCAGTTCAGGCTGCTGCATGAGATCGAGGCGATGGTCTCCGTGCCGGTCCAGGCAGTAGTAAACAAGTCGGATATCTTCTATTTTGACGGCTACATCAACATGTCCACGGAGACAGGGGAAGGCGTGGGCGAAGTGCTGGAGGCCCTGTTGGCCTACCGGAAGAGATCAGAGGAGGAGGCTCAGGCCAAACCCGGCTAAGAAGCCCAGAATTGCTCCACCGTTGATTGGGGGGAGGCCTGCCTGGGGCTTTCCGCGGTTCACATAGACAAGCAGCAGGGAGAGTCCGGCGACCGAGCCTGCCATTGCACCAAGCGCAGGGATTGCCAGGGGACCAATCCTCATCCCCGTGAAAAAGACGTTTGCCGAGACGACGAGTATTGCCGGCATGATCATGTCTCCCATCCCGATGATGTACGCCCCCCGCTCACCCTCTTCAAGGGGGCCAATCCCCTCCTTCCGGTAACTGTATCCTCTCCTCTTCGGGACCACGAAGAGGATCGGGCTTTTTGTCTCCACCACTCCTTCCGCAAGCGCGATCATGTGCTTTGTCTTGTAGACAGATATGGCGTCGTATACTGCGAGGATGATCAGCAGAATGATAACAGGGAGGATCTCAAGCGATATACCGAAGATGGAGGCGGCCCCTGCAGCGATGAGGAGGCCCAGGGTGTCGATCACGTACCACTCGGGGTAGAGGTAGAGGAGGAGCGTGGCAAGGACTGCAGGTACAAAACTGCCCGCAAGTCCTGCAAGGGGGTCGGTGGTCAGGGCATAGGATATCGACCCGAAGATATAGATGAAGGTGAAGAATATGGAGACGGCAATGATGATTGAGATGAGACGGCGCAATTTGAACCTGATCAGCAGGAGCAGGAACGCGGTAAATACGAGGAGTATCGCGATGAATATAAGGGGATTTGCAACAGATGCCGGATCCTCGAACGCCGCAAGGCCTGCCTCCTGCATGGGAAGGGAGAGCAAAATTGCTCCGATCTCCACGATAACGAGCATGGCAGGCATTGCAAGCAGGGGAATATGGCGCGAGAGATTCATCCGCTGATCACCACAGGCGGGTTAGTTTTATGCATTGGTGTTCATCATGTAAAACCATGGATATTCGTGAATACCTGGGGGATCTTCTCCTTCTTCTCATCCTGGTGATCTCCACCCTGATCCTGGTATTTAATCTGAACTTTGACCTTATCAAATCGTTTGCCGCCGCTCTCATGATGCTCTCGCTCGGAGGGCTCATCTTCCTCGTACACTGGAAGGTGAGGCTGATCGAAAAGAGCCTTGCAAACCGCGAGCGGATGATCAGGATGAACATGGAGGAGATCGCCGCCAAGATGGCCCAGAAATACGACACCCACATATCGCATATCGACAGCGTGGTGGAAGAGTTTGCAAAAAGGGTTTATCGTTGACCTCTGATCCCGCGCGAGGTATCTCTTCATGGGAGTAGCATTCCGGGATATCCTGACCGATTACAGGGATACGGTCGGGTGGGAGGCCCTTGCAGGGGTAGCCGCCGTAGACGCCCACAACGCCCTGTACCAGTTCCTGAGCATCATCAGGCAGCCTGACGGGACACCCTTGATGGACCAGGAAGGGCGAATCACCTCTCACCTCTCTGGCATCCTCTTTCGTACTGCAAATTTTCTCGAGAAAGGCATCCGGCCTGTCTGGGTCTTTGATGGGACACCCCCCGACTTCAAGCGGGAGACAATCGAGGTCCGGCGCGCCATCCGGGACCGGGCGGGGGAGAAGTGGCAGGACGCACTGGAGCGGGGCGACATTGCGGAGGCGTATAAACAGGCCCGATCGTCATCAAGGATCGACAAGGATGTGATTGAGACCAGTCGCGAACTCCTCTTCCTCCTCGGGATCCCCTGTGTCCAGGCACCGAGCGAGGGTGAGGCCCAGGCAGCCCACATGGTTGAAAGGGGCGACGCAAAGTACGTGGTCTCCCAGGACTACGACACCCTCCTCTTCGGGGCCCCGGTTCTCGTGAGGAACCTTGCGGTCAGCGGGAAGCGGAAAGTGAGGGGGCGGACGATCTCTGTCTTCCCCGAGAAGATCCTGTTGTCGGATGTGCTCAAAGGTCTCACACTTACCCGCGGGGATCTCGTTCGCATCGCGATCCTTGTCGGGACGGATTTCAATTCAGGGATCAAAGGTGTCGGGGCGAAGACCGCGCTCAGGATGGTGCAGAAAGGGGAGTTTGAGCGGACCATGAGAGAGAGACTCCCGGATACGGAGTGGGAGCCCATCATGGAGTTCTTCCTGGCTCCTCCTGTCACGGACACCTATTCTCTCCATTGGAATGCCCCGGACAGGGAAGGGATCATTCGCATGCTCTGTGACGGGTTCGACTTCTCGCAAGAGCGCATCCAGAAGGCGCTGGACGGCATGGGTGCGAAGTCGGGGCAAAAGACCCTCGATTCCTGGTTTTCCTGAATCTTCCCGGCAATACTGGCGTTTTTTGCCCATGGCCCATCCCGATGGCGCACTTGATTGAGACAGGGACTCCCTGCAGGGAGTCATCCGGGGCAGAATCCCTTCAGGGCATCTGCCGCCAGACATAAATGAATCTCTGGGCGGCGGTGATGTGCCCCATCACCCCGAATAAGAGGAGAAGCCAGCCCAGGATGGAGAAGCCGAAGAACGGCGACGGGAAGGCGAGGGTGAGGAGCCCTGCACAGAGGATAAGCACCAGGCGGTCTGCCCGTCCAAGCACACCCCCGTAATACCTTCCCACACCCACTGCCTGCGCCTGTGTCCCGAGGTATGACGACATCAGCACTCCCGTGAGCGCCAGCACTCCCACGGGCCATCTCGCAAAACCCCCGGCAAAAATCCCAGTGATGATGAAGATATCCGCATACCTGTCAACGACGTGATCAAGGAGGTCCCCCTTGATGCTCTGGATGTTCTCTGCGCGGGCAAGGGCGCCGTCAAGCCCATCCAGGAGGGCATTGAGTGCCACGAAGAGAGTCCCTGCGAGCACGTTGCCGAGGAAGAAGAAGATTCCCGCAACGGCGGCGGTGACAAGGGCTCCGACAGTGAGATTGTTCGGGGAGAGGCCAACCTTCTTTGCGAGAGAGATGAACGGGGCCATGATCTCGTTCATGTGGGGACGGAGGACCTCGAGCGTCATACCGCCTCCCCCAGGTACCCGGACCAGTCAATGTTCCCAAACGATGGGGATATCTTCCCCTGTGAGAACTCTTCGATCAACCTCGCACACTCCACAAAATCCCGCTCTGTCGTGTCGATCTCAAGAATCTGGTCCCCCCGGAACTCCTCGAGGGTCTCTACAAGGGCGATATCGAGCGCCTCGGCCTCCAGATTCTCACTCACTTTTGCGTCGGAATACCCTCGTGCACGGAGACGTATTGCCAGCACGTCAGGCCTGCACCTCATCACCACGATGAGGTCGCAGGAAAGGAGGTGGGCAAGATGTCCCTCCACGAATCCCTCGACTCCCGGGAATTCGCGGGCCCAGGACTCTTCGTCGATCACGAGCGTGTCCCTCGCCTCGTCCCTCTCAATGATATATGGGGTGATGGTGGTGGACAGCGCAGTAACCACATGGCCCCGTGCCCGAAGCTCTTGTGCTACCGTCGATTTTCCTGTTCCCGGTGTGCCGGTGATCCCGATCATCATAGGGCGTTGATCACGTCCATGAAGAGTGCATTCTCCCATTCTTCCCCTATACTCACCCTGATATAGTTCGGACCAAGACCGGGGAAGCTCTCGCAGGACCTGACCAGGACCCCGTGCTCGGAGAGACGGTCGGCCATCTCCCTCCCGGTCGAGGGCGAAACGTCCACCATCACGAAATTCGCACCCGATGGAAATGCAGGGTACCGGCATTCCTCGATGACCTTTTCGCGGAGCCTCCTGACCCGCGCCACCGTCTCCCGGACGTGCTCCCGGTCACAAAGAGCCCCGATGGCGGCGGCTGCAGAGACCGAATTGAGGGTAAACGGCGTCGCTGCGCGCATATAACAGGGAACCAGCCATTCGGGCACGAACGCATACCCTGCCCGAAGTCCTGCGAGCGAGAAGGCTTTCGAGAAGGTCCTGCCCAGGACGAGGTTCCCATGCTTCTTCATCAGGGGCCGGTAATCTGTTTCGCAGAACTCGACGTACGCATTGTCAAGGAAGAGTATGCCGGAGATCGAGGTGAGGATCTCCTCGACGTCTTCAAGGCTGGTCACGTTCCCCGTGGGATTGTTCGGCGTGCAGAGAAAGGAGACCTTCGCGCCCTTCGCCCCGCGCACAAAGGAGGATGTGTCCACTGAAAAATCGGAATTCCTCGGGATGTTGACCACGTCGGCACCCTGCGCGATCGCGGCAAGGCCATAAAAAGAGAACGTGGGCGTCGAGACCGCAACGCGTTCTCCGGGGCACACCAGGGTCCGTATCACGGTCTCGATCACCCCGTCCATACCAACCCCGGTCACGAAATGATACGGTCCGTGGTAATCCTGCAAAGCTCCGACAAGATCGACCATTCTCTCATCCGGATAGCGGTTTGCCTCGCGGAGGGCCCGGCAGCCCAGTTCCACTGCAATGGGGGATGGCGGGCGGGGGTTCTCGTTGCTCGCGAGCCGGGCCACCCTGCAGGACTCTTCCCCTTCACCTCCGCTCCCTGCACGCCTGGCAAATACGTAGCCCCCGGAGCGGTAACAATCCCGCACAAGTGAGGTGTAGCCAAAAACACTCTCTTCCGCCATTCTGCCCCTCGTGTAAGTGCTTCCAGTATAAGCTCTTTACTCTTAATAATGGCGTTGCAGTGGGCGAGCAGGGTGCAATGAACTGATGAGAGATACCTCCCGCCGCGACCTCCCCTCGTACCCCGGCAGGCAGAAGGGGGCATAACCCGAACCCTTTTATAGGTCAATCAGATACAAGTGAATCAGGGGTTGCTGTACATGGAATCACACAGGCTCTATACTCTGCCGGCACTGCCCTATGACTACAAAGCGCTCTCTCCCCATATCTCGGAGGAGCAGCTTCGCATCCATCATACCAAGCATCACCAGGGCTACGTGAACGGCGCAAATGCCATCTTCGAAAAACTCGACAAAGCCAGGAGAGAGGGGAGTGACCTGGACGTGAAGGCAGTCCTGCGGGAACTCTCCTTCCACATCGGAGGATTCCTCCTGCATGCCTTCTACTGGGAGAACATGGCACCCGCGGGGTCCGGTGGAGGCGCCCCGAAAGGAATCCTCGCTGCCCAAATCGAGAAGGAGTTTGGTTCATTCGACCGGATGAAGAAGGAATTTGCGACTGCTGCCAACAGCGTCGAGGGCTCGGGGTGGGCAGCACTCACCTATTGCCAGAAGACCGGGCGGCTGCTCGTGATGCAGATAGAAAAGCACAATGTCAATGTATACCCGTCTTTTCCCATCCTGATGGCAGTCGACGTATGGGAGCACGCCTATTATATCGACTACAAGAACGATCGTGCCAAATATCTCGAAAACTTCTGGAGCATCGTGAACTGGGACGTGGTGAACGCAAGGCTGGAGAAAGTCCTTAAAAAATGAAGATATTCTTTTTTAGCCCAGTGCGTCTTTGAGAACATCACAGGCCCGGTCGATCTCGACAGGGGTGATGACGAGAGGGGGCACGAGGCGGAGGTTGCCGTCCGCGGCGCAGTTGACGAGCACGCCGCGCTCCGCGCAACGTTTCTGGACTTCCGCGCAGCGGTCCCCGACCGTCATCCCCACCATCAGTCCCCTGACCCGGGGCGAATACTGCGAGAGCGCAGTGCGGAACCGTTCGCCTTTTTCAGGAATGGAGGGCAAGACCTCGTCGATGACCTGGAACGTGGCAAGTCCTGCGGCACACGCGAGGGGACCGCCCGCAAACGTGCTACCGTGCTCCCCTTTGCGGAACTCAAGGCCTTCCCTCGCCAGCAGGGCCCCCATGGGGAACCCGCTTGCGATCCCCTTCGCAAGCATGACGATGTCGGGCTTCACCCTCGTATGCTGGACGGCAAGCCACTTCCCGGTCCGGCCCATCCCGGTCTGCACTTCGTCAAGGATCATGAGCGCCCCGCATTCATCGCATATCTCGCGGATGCCCTCGAGGAAGCTGTCGGGCGGGATGATGACCCCCGCCTCTCCCTGGATGGGCTCGACGATGACTCCCGCGGTGTCGGCATCGGCGGCTCTCCTGAGCCCGTCAAGGTCGCCGTACTCGACAAAGGTCCTGGCAATGCCGAGCGGTTCGAAGGGTTCGCGTATCGCGGGCTTGTGCGTCACGGCAAGGGAACCGATAGTCCTGCCATGGAACCCGTGCATAAAGGCGACGAATTTCTTCCTGCCCGTCCTGACCCGGGCCAGCTTGAGCGCACCGTCGGTCGCTTCCGCGCCCGAGTTCGAGAAGAAGGCTTTTGCCATGCCGGTCTTCTCCACCAGTTTCTGTGCCAGTTCAGCCTGGCCGGGGACGTAGTAAAGGTTCGAGCAGTGGATGAGCCGTTTTGCCTGTTCGCATATGGCACGGGTCACCGCGGGATGGCAGTGCCCTGTGCTGCAGACCGCGATCCCTGCCACGCAGTCGATGTACTCCTTTCCATCTGCATCCCAGACCCTTGAGCCCTCGCCACGGATGAGCATCATGTCACGGGCAAACGCGGGCATATAGTACCGGGCTTCGAGTGCCCGGTAATCTTCCTTGTTCTGCATGATATCGCACTACGGAATTGTCCTTCTCTATTCGTACTCGATGGTTGCGGGGGGTTTTGGGGTGATGTCGTAGACCACCCTTGCCACGCTCGGGATCTCTGACGTGATCCGGGAGGCAATCCCGTCAAGGACCTCCCACGGGATCTGGAGTGGATCCGCAGTCATTCCGTCCCGCGAGTTGACCGCCCTCACGGCTACCACCCATCCGTGCACCCGGTTGTCGCCCTTCACCCCCGTCCCAAGGCCAAGAAGGGCGGCAAAGCACTGCCAGGGATTGAACTGTTCCACTATCTCGTTCTCGACGATCCAGTTGGCCTGCCTGACCACCTCGATGTTCTCCCTGGAAACCTCGCCAATGACGCGCACTGCGAGGCCCGGGCCCGGAAAGGGCATCCTGTGCTGGATCTCGGGGGGGAGACCAAGCGCCCCGGCCAGCGCACGGACCTCGTCCTTGTACAGGTCGCGAAGCGGCTCTATCACCTTCTCGAACTCCATGTGAAGGGGCATGCCCCCGACATTGTGGTGGCTCTTGATACCCCCCTCGCTCTCGATCCTGTCGGGGTAGATGGTCCCCTGGAGGAGGGCACGCGCACCGGTCCTCCTCGCTTCCCGTTCGAAGACCCGTATGAACCGCTCCCCGATCACCTTTCGCTTTGCTTCGGGGTCCCTGACTCCTTTCAGGGCGTCGAGGAACTCATCGCCCGCGGAGACCACGTGCAGGTGAAGATTTCCAAAGACATGGGAGATCCTGTCGGTCTCCCCCTTTCTCATCAGGCCGGTATCCACATAGATCGGTTCGAGCCTGTCTCCGATAGCCCTGGCGGCAAGCGCCGCACAGACCGAGCTGTCCACCCCTCCCGAGAGGGCCATCACCACCCTCCGATCCCCGGCCTCGCGCCGTATCTCCTCGACTGCATTGGCAATAAACTGCTCTTCGTTCACCATGTTGACTCGCCCTTCATCGTGATCTTCTCCCGTTTCGCGTGCAGCAGGCTTTCACGAACCCGACGAACGGGGGAGACGGCCTTGTCGGCCTCGACCTGAACTCGGGGTGGAACTGCGTGGCCATGAAGAATGGATGGTCAGATATCTCGCAGATCTCCATGCGGTTCTCGAATGCTCCTGAGAAGACCAGTCCGGCTTTCTCGAGATCAGGGATATAGCGGGGGTTGACCTCGTAGCGGTGCCTGTGGCGTTCGGTAATCTCACACTCTCCGTACACCTGCATCGCGAGGGTCCCCTCTTTTACCGTGATGGGGGAATTGCCAAGGCGCATTGTCCCGCCGAGTTCTGTCACATCGTATTGTTCGGGCAGGATCGCGATCACGTGCCGGCCATCCCCGATCTCGGCACTGGTGGCATCCTCCCAGCCCAGCACGTGGCGGGAGTACTCCACTACCGCCATCTGGAACCCAAGGCAGAGCCCGAGGAAAGGAGTCCTGTTGGTCCTGGCCCAGTGGATGGCATCAATCTTTCCCTCAATCCCCCGTTTTCCGAATCCCCCGGGCACGAGGACCCCATCGAACTCCGCAAGCTGTTTCTGCTCGTACCGTTCCGCATCGAGCCACGTGATCCTCACCTCGGTCGAAAGCGCCCTCCCTGCGTGTTTCAGGGCCTCCTTGATGCTCAGGTACACATCCTCTATGCCGTACTTGCTGACGATACCGACACTGACCCGCTCAGTATACTCCCTGCTCACCAGGTGATACCACGCGGAATCGGCCTTCCGCTTGTCGAGGCCAAGGTGCTCTGAGAGTACCTCCCCGAGGCCTTCCTTCTCGAGCTCCAGCGGCACCTGGTAGATATCCGGGACAGTCGCGGCACTGATGACACCTTTGAGATGAAGGTCGCAGAACGCCGAGATCTTCCGCTTGGTGTGGGACCCGATGGGGCGCTCGCTCCGTCCTACGATGATGTCGGCGTGGAGCCCGAGTTCCCTCAGCGCCTTGACCGAGTGCTGGGTGGGCTTTGTCTTCAGGTCGCCCATGGTGTCCTCGGGAATGAGCGTCACGTGGATGATGACCGTGTCCTGCGGGGAGAGGTCGCCCCGCAGCTGCCGGACGGCCTCGAGGAACGGCATGCTCTCGATATCGCCGACAGTCCCCCCGATCTCAACGAGGCATATATCGGCCTTTTTCTGCCCGGGTATCTCCATTTCTGCTGCTGTGCGTATGCATGACTTTATCTCATCGGTGATATGGGGGATGATCTGGACCGTCTCGCCGAGGAAGTCCCCGCGCCGCTCCTTCTCGATCACGGTCCGGTATACCTTCCCGGTGGTGATGTTATGTGCCGAGGAGAGGTCGATATCAAGGAACCGCTCGTAGTTGCCGAGGTCGAGGTCAACCTCGCTCCCGTCAGAGAGGACGAACACCTCGCCATGCTGGCCGGGGTTCATAGTCCCCGCATCGATGTTCAGGTAAGGGTCTATCTTGACCGCGGTGATCCCATATCCCCTGTTTTTCAGGATTCGCCCCACCGATGCCGCAGTGATGCCCTTCCCGAGCCCGCTCATAACCCCGCCGGTAATGAAGATATATTTCACGAAAATTTCCTCTCTGCCCCTCTCTGACCTGTCCTCTGTGATCGCGAAGCGATCGCCATTTCGCGGCAACCCGTACGCTCCCAGGTAACCATGTTCTCCTTCTCTTTTTTTTTGCCGCCAAAAGAGATAGTTGTATGCGTCACCGGGTATGCATGGATATGCGGGTCACTGACTCTCCCCCTGACTGCGGGGATAGCGCAACCTCACGAGTGGTGGCCGGACCTCACCGCAAACGCGGCGCTGCTCCGGGACAAAAGCCGGCCACCCGCTTCGCCATCCCTGATCTCTGCCTCGGCAAATACCACTCTTTTGCCTTTCCTGACCACTCTTCCTTTCGCATACAGGGTCCCCTCGCGTGCGCCGCCGAAAAAGGTGGTTGTCTCGGTGATGGTCGCAACCTGTTCTCCGGGACCCGTAAGCGAGTAGATGCCAAGCACCATGGCCTCATCCGCAAGCGCAGTGAATATTCCTCCCTGGAGCCATCCCTCGCCATTCAGCATGTCCGGGCGGACTTTCATTGAGATGACCCCCTGCCCGTCCCCTGCCTGCTCCACTTCAATCCCCATGAGGCAGAAGAATGGGTTCGCATCCCTTCCCATGCTCCGGATACGTTCAAGGTAGTTCATACGAAAGGAGGTATGTCCCTTACCATGAAGAACCTGGGGCCCTGCAGCCACGACCCGCCATGGTTATTCTTTTGCGCGTCCAAACACATTACCATGGACCCGGAAGAGAAGGCCATGCTCGCCGATCTCATATGGCTCAACGCGGTGATCGCAACAGAACTCATCCAGATCACCGAGAATACCTCGGCAATCCTGCGGAAGGAGCCCCCGCCCAAGTCGTGCCTCGAAGAACACCGCACGCTCAGGAATGTCGCGCTCGCCATCGCCGAGCGGTACCATCCCGGGACAGGACTGGAGGAGCACCTCGTTGGCCACCAGTGAAACAGATGACAGGGCAGCACCTGCTGCCGGAGACCGGGACGAGACCGAAGGGGACGTTCATTTCACTGGCCCCTGCAGGGGGATTCCTCCTTACACCCTCATCATTCCCGCATACAACGAGGAGGCACGGATACCACATTTACTCTCAGAGCTCGCGGGGGCGAAGGGGGAGTTCATCTGCATCTGCGAGGGAGATGACCGCACCCCCTCGCTTATCTCTGAATTCGCGCGGGCAAACCCGGAGGTCTGTATCCGATGTGACCGCAGGACCAGCCGGCTTGGAAAAGGTGGCGCCATCCTCGAGGGGATGCGGCAGGCCCGCGCTCCCCTTGTAGGCTACATGGACGCGGATGCATCAACCTCATTTGCCCAGATGCTCGCACTCTACGCACTCCTCAACGGGCAGGACGTGGTGATCGGATCACGCTGGATTGAGGGATCGGTCCTTGTCCGTCAGCAGGGTATAGGCCGAAGATTCGAGAGCAGGGTGTTCAATCTGATCATCAGGGTCCTGTTCGGTCTCCCGTTCAAAGATACGCAGTGCGGGGCAAAAGTATTTAAAAAAGCAGCCATTGACGCAGTTATTGGACAGATGGTCTCCACGGGCTTTGAATTCGACGTAGAGCTTCTCTGGCGGATTGACAACTCCGGTTTTCGCATCAGAGAACACCCCATCTCCTGGCATGACAGGGGCGACTCCCGGGTAAGGGGGGCGGACGTGCTCCGAATGTTCTCCGGCCTCCTGCGGCTCCGTTTTGCGCGGTGATCTTCGATGCCTCCGCAATCGGCAGATGAGAAGAAGAGACTCGCATTCCAGCTCTTCGAACAGGGGGACTTCCCGGGCTCATATTCGTTGTGCCGGGACCTTATCCCAGGGTCAGCAGACCCATCCGTTGCCATCCTCTGCGCCACAAACCTCTTCCAGATGGGGCGTCTTGACGAGGCCGAAGCGTATTTTTGGGATCTCGCCAATTCTCTCCAGGGATCGTCCCACGTGCACAGCTACCTTGGGAGGATACTTGAGAGGAAGGGCGACGACCGCGCACTCTCCGAGTTTGCCAGGGCTGTTGCACTCGATCCAGGGAACCTCGAGGCATTGAGGAGTTATGCATCCTATCTTCTTGGGACAGGGGACCCCGGGAAAGCAGTGCCTGTGCTGCGGCACCTCGCGGCACGGTCAGGCCGTGCAGACGACTCCCTGCTCCTTGTAAGGGCATTGCGGCTGAACGGGATGCCCAGGGATGCCCTTCTGGTGCGGAGGGGACCTGAATGCCGCGGCCTCCCCGTCGACAGTGAATATATCGAGGTCCTGGCCGCGTGCGAAGAATACGCCGAGATGGCGGCCGCTGCCCTTGCGGCATACGATCGGACAGGGGATTTGGCGTATGCCCGGAGTTACCTTTCGGCTCTTGCCCGTTTAAACCCGGGTGCTGCAGGAGAGGAATACCGAAAGGTGCTTGCAGAAAGGGATGATCCGGGAATCAGGTTCGACTATGTCCGGATGCTGAGGGGGCGAGGTGAACTGGCAACCGCTCTCATTGAGCTTGGTCCCCTCCTCTCGCGAAGCGGTGTCGATCCCCTGTTTCTCCTGGAGGAATGTGAGATCCTCGCGGACATGAAGGAGAAAGAGGGTGCCCGCGTGCATTTTACGCGGCTGATCGACCGTGAGCTCGAGGGTCTGGGGAATCCAGAGTTCCTTGCCCGGCTGCTTGCCCGCTACCGGGCGTTTCTCAGGACCCACTACCCCCTCAGGGAGGCGGAGTCCCTCCTCCTTCTTAAGCTGGCATCGCAGCCGCATGTGGTCTGCCTCCTTTCCATGGCATCCTTTTACGAGGATATCGGTGACCATACAGAGGCGAGATCATGGTATTACCGTGCATACCGAAGCGATTTCCTCGCAGGTGGGCCTGAATATGCACGGTTCTCTGAGAAGGAAGGCGATGTGAGGGAATGCGAGAAGGTGATGCTCTACGTTATCAACAGCATCAGGAAGACAGATGATCTCATCCGCGTCGCAGGCATGGTCATGGAGGATACCCGCGCCCTCTATCGGATGCCCCGCCTGATGGAGCGGCTCAGGGAGCGCCTCGAAGAGAAGGCGCAGGGGCTCTCTTCACGCGGCCTCGAGCTGCTTGCCCTCACCCTGCTCGTCTCTGCCTCCCACAGCCTGGAGGCCGGAGACTCCTCCCGGTGCAAGCGTTCCTGCCTGGAAGGCCTCGACTATATTCCCCCCGCCTCCCGGATCATCAGGGCAGAAGATTTCCTGATTCTTATTGAAGAATGCAAGCGCCGGTCGCTCTGCGACCTGCCGGTCCTCGCATATGCTCCGGCGCCACGAGACGAGAAGGAAATCTCTTCAGAACAACCAGAACTGCGTCTTGAACTTGACGAGAACGAGAAGAAGATCCTCGATTTCCTGAAGACGCACCACCAGGCCAGCGAGATGGAGCTCCGGACGATCCTTGGGACCCGCAGGGCAGGAGGAATGGTGAACCGGATCATGCAGAAGGCGAACTCCGCCGGAATCGTGGTGATAGAGAAGAGAGGGGTTGGAAAGGATGGAGAGATCTATGCATACAAGAGGTCATGAACGAAAGCCCGGCGACCGGCTGGAGAGCCAGAACATCATCAACGCCCTGCGAAGGGGGACGGTCCCCGCAAGCGGCCTCGAGAGGATCGCAGTCGGACTCGATGTCGAGGAGGGCGTCATCGGTGCACAGCTCGATTTCGTTGGGCGTGGCGGCGGTGACATCAAGTTTATCAGGGGAGATTACGGGAGCGGCAAGACCTTTCTCGTGGCAAGGGCTCTTGAGATGGCGCGTGAGAAAGGGTTTGTGACCGCGCATGTGGTCATATCCTCATCCTCGCCACTGCACAAGACAAAAGGCATCTACCAGCAGATCTGTGCAAGTCTCCGCACCCGGGAAGAGGAGCATGCGCAGAAGTCCATCATCGATTCATGGCTCTTTGGGATCGAGGAGCGGATCCTCAACGTGAGCGACCGGTCGCTCTCAGACGATGTCCTCGAGAAGGCGACGCTCGCAGAGATCGAGACTGCGCTTGCCGGGATATCCGAGTTGAACACCTCGCTTGCGGCAGCGCTCAGGACCTATTACCGGGCCAACAATGCCGGGGACTTCCAGACTTCGCAGGCCGCGATTGGGTGGGTATGCGCGGAACCACACATCGGGAGGGAGTTCAAGCAGAAGGCCGGGATACGCGGGGACGTGGATGAGGCCACGGCATTCACGTTCCTCCGCGGGCTGCTGCGCATCATCGTCAGCGCCGGATACAGCGGGCTCGCGGTTGCAGTGGACGAGGCAGAGACCACCCAGTCTCTTCCCCGCAACCAGCGAGAGAAGGGGTACCGCACCCTGCAGATGATCGTCGACTCCCTGGACCGTGGCGATCTCCCGCATTCCTACTTCGTCTTTACCGGTACTCCCGCTTTCTTCGACGGGCCGCGGGGTATCCGGACGCTCCCCCCCCTCTATGACCGCATCAGCGTGGTCCAGACAGGCGAAGGTTTCAGGAACCCCCGCCAGCCCCAGATCGCCCTCGCGAAGTTCGAGGCAAAGAAGCTCGAGCAGGTCGCCCTCAAGGTGATGGACATTTACTCTGCCGCATATACCGAGGTGGACAGGTCCAGGGCCTCCCACCGGTTCATCAGGGCGATGATCAAAAAAGTGACCGGCAAGTTCGGCGGCAGGGTCGACGTGATCCCAAGAATATTCTTAAAAGAGTTCGTGGATGTCCTGGACAAGTGCGAGATTTACGAGGAATACGATCCCTGGGAGCAGTACCATTTCGAGACGGATCACCTCAAGGGCGAGCTCAAAGAGGAAGAGGAGGCGGTGATGGTGATGGAGTTCTGAATTCCTTTCTCCCACCAAGGGGATGCATTGCCGGGACTGCCACAGTATCCATGATCCTCCTCCACAATATTGATGCACTTTTTTGACATTCACTAGATATGATCGTGCAGCTCGCACCGCACCTCCTCATTATGGGATGCCTGATGCTCCTTGCGGGCTCCGCCGTGGGAGCAATCACCATCGAAGCCCATCCCGGGACACCGGATATCGGAGAGCGGGTGCGCATCAGCGGCATTTCAGATATCCCGAACACCATCGCAGTCTACCTCTTCGTGACCGGCCCGGGACTGAACCGCGCGGGAGCCACCCTCGAGAACCTGCAGCTTGCCGCCGGTTCAGGCTATTTCACGTCCGCATATGTCCATCCCGACGGAAGGTTCGAATATGAGTGGAACACGGGGTTTATCGTGGGCCGCCTCCTCCCCGCGACTTACAGGATATACGTGGTGAGCGTCCCGCTGAACCTGGACAGGCTCACCGATCTCGACGAGATCTCGGTGTCCCACACTGATGTCACGTTCTCAAGGCCCCCTTCTCCTGAAATAGCAATGCCCTGGGAAATTCCAGCAGTTTCCCTCGCAGTTGTCGCCGCGTTTCTCGCATCAAAGAGGCGGCGGTACAGCTGATTCCCCTTGCACCGCGTGCAGGGCGAGGCCCGGGCTTTTTTGTTCTCCAGCATCTTCCGATGAATTCCGCCTAGTTCAGAAGAGACTCATCCGTGGCTGGCATGTCTCTTATGTTCCTGGATGAACGGGCGCCACGATGACCTCAACCCCGTTCAGGACGACTCCCTGCGGATCCTGACCGAACGTGCATGGGCCGTGAGCCCCTCCGCCTCCGCGATAGTCTCGACGGTCTCCCCCAGACGCAAAAGACCCTCTCTGCTGATCAGCTGGACCGTGGTCCGCGTGCAGAAGTGGTGCACGTCGAGTCCGGAGTGGACCTGTGCATATCCTGCCGTAGGGAGGACGTGGTTTGTGCCCGATGCGTAATCCCCGCAGGCGACCGCCGAGTAATTCCCAAGGAAGACCGCTCCTGCATTCCTGATTCCCCGCAGGACTTCCATGGGATCGGCGACCTGGAGCGAGAGGTGTTCGGCAGCAGCCCGGTTCACGCACCCGACCGCCTCGCCCATAGATTCCGCAACGAGGTATCCCGTGTTCTCCATGGCTTTTTTTAATACCTCTCCCCTCTCTGCATCCCTGATCCCTGATTCCAGGTGCATGCCCACCCGGATGGGGAGGCCTGGATCCGTGGTCACGAGGAGGCTTGCCGCCCTCGGGTCATGCTCCGCCTGGGCAAGGATGTCGGCGGCGATGAACTCCGGCCGTGCGGAATCGTCTGCGAGCACCACGATCTCGCTCGGACCCGCGGGAAAATCGATCTCGGCGCGGTCACGCAGAAGCATCTTTGCCGCCGTCACGTAGATGTTCCCCGGGCCGACAATCTTCTGGACGGGGGTGATGCTCTCTGTCCCAAGCGCCATGGCCGCGATCGCCTGTGCGCCTCCAACGGCATAGACCTCGTCCACGCCCGCGATATCCATTGCCACGAGCGTCATGGGGGATATGGGGGGCGGGCTGCAGCAGCAGATGGATCGTACACCTGCGACCCTCGCAGGAATCGTGCACATCAGAGCGGTGGAAGCGTATGCTGCTCTCCCTCCCGGGATATAGGCCCCGATACGGCCGAGGGGGGTGGTCCTGACCCCGAGTACCACGCCGGGCTCCACCTCCTCGAGCCATAATTCCCTCGGCTTTTGGAGTTCGTGGAAGCGGGAGATCCTTGCATCAGCCTCGATGAGGCTTGCGATGACCTGGTCACTGACTGCATGGTAGGCCGCCTCAACCTCCTCTTCTCCTACAAGGAGCGAATCGGCGTCAACTCCATCGTACTGCCTGGTGAGCTCGAACAGGGCCCGGTCACCCCCGTTCCTGACTCTCTCGATGATCTCCTCCACGGCAGGCCTTACCGATGAGAGCTCCGAGATCCGGTTTTCCATCCAATCCTCGAGCGATACGGCCTTCCACATGAAAAAGACTTCGACCGGCGGAGTGTTAAAGGTTCTTTTGGCTGAATCACCTGGTATAAACAACTGATACTACAACTGATTAATTATATACTATAATTAAAGGGAAATATTCATCAATTATCCTGCAATAAGAACTACAGTGATTTCTATGACCTTACCCATGAAGAACACCTGCATGCTGGCTTTACTCATCGCCGTTCTCATCGGAGGAGTATTCCTTGCCGGTTGCACTACGACAACCACAGAGCAGCCACAGGCTACTGTCTCGCCAACGGTCACAAGCGGGACAAAAGTGTTGCTGGCGACCACAACGAGCCTGTACGATACGGGACTCCTTGATTACCTTGAGCCCATATTCGAAGAGAAATACAAGGTCGACCTCCTCATCACCTCGCAGGGGACAGGAAAAGCCATCGAGATCGCCACCCGCGGCGACTGCGATATCCTCGCGGTGCATTCCCCGAGCCAGGAGGAGGCGTTCATGGCCGGTGGCCATGGCATCAACCGCCGCTGCTTTGCCTACAACTACTTCATCATCGTAGGACCGGCGAACGATCCGGCGGGTATCAGGGGTATGAAGCCCGAGGATGCTTTCACAAAGCTGATGACCATGGGGAAAGCAGGCACACCGGGTGTCTCCCTTGTCTCCAGGGGAGATAATTCCGGGACCCATTCTGCAGAGAAGAACATCTGGAAGGCCGCGGGATATAATTACACGACTGACGTCCAGAAATCCGGGAACTGGTACATCGAGGCCGGAAGAGGGATGGGAGAGACGCTGCAGCTCGCATCGGAGAAGCAGGCCTATACCCTGACAGACGAGGGGACCTACCTTGCCTACAAGGGGAACCTCGGACTGGTCCCGGTCATCGAGCAGGGGGACATCCTCCTGAACGTCTACAGTGTCATCACTGTATACACACCCACTCAGCCCTCTGAAAAGATCGCGATGGCCAACAATTTTGTGAATTTCCTCACCTCCCCTGAGATCCAGACTGCCATTGGCGAATTCGGGAAAGAAAAATATGGCAAGAACCTCTTCACCCCGATGGCCGGGGAATGCAGCCAGTTCAGGTGCGACTGCACGAACCCTGCGACCGCGACAAAACCTGCGACTGCCTGATCACTTCAATTTTTTTCCCATGCCTGACGGATTTGGGGAACAATGGATGGGAAATCCCCGGTCAGCTACCGGGCCTGAAGAGTGGAACCTATGAGATCAACTGGATCGTGAACGCATGGAACGTAACCTGATTCGTGAGAGAGAGACGGGAGAGCGCACCATACTGCCCCGAAGATGTGTGCTTTGCATCATCTGCCTACTTACGCTCTCCCTGGGGGCCTGCGCCGCCACAACATCCCTGAACATCGTCAAATATGGAGGTGATGGAGTCACCATCCTGAATGAGACTTCTGTCACGTATGAGTGGATGGAACAGAATCTCCCCGTACAGGGTGATGGATCCACCCACTACTATCACCAGGGACCGGTCTTCCTTGACGACCCTGATCCTGCGACCCAGGAAATGCTGCGATGGAACCCTCCCGAAGACAAAAATGTCCAGGAAAAGGATATGGGTGCGGTGAAGGGGACCAATCTCCGTGACCTCTGCGACCTCGTTGGAGGGATGTCCCCGGGAGACACCGTCAAGATCAAGGCTGCTGACGGATTTATCAAGGAGTTTGCCTACCGGAACGTGTATTCCCCCCATCCAGGACAGGGGCCCCTCGTCGTGACCTGGTGGAAGGGAGACGCCGGATACGTTCCGGATTACCGGGAAGGGATGCGGCTCGTCTTCTTTGCTGACACCAGCACGAATCCATGGGGGATCCATGCGTTTGGTAACTGGGACTGGCACGAGTCGGCTGATGAACAGTTCTGGTATTACTACCGCCAGGGGGATCAGAAGTATCCTACTACGACAGGCCTCTCTGTCCAGTACATTTCAGACATTTTGATCTATTCCGGCAGCGCTGCACAGGCGGGACCGCCTCGCACGACAGCGAATGACGCACCGGAGGCTCCGACACAGGCAGGTTTCTCACTCCACGTGATCATGGGTGCTCTCGCGGCCGGCGGTTTCCTCGCATACAATTTTAAGGGGTAAGGATAATGAATTCCAGTTCTTTTTCTCAACGTATTGTCGGGGCACACCCTGATCACAGGACCAGACTGTTCCCCTGCATTATTGCCGCAGTCCTGCTCTTCGGGCTGGTACACGTTATGTGCGCAGCTCCCACCACGGAAGTGCGTGTCACGAAATATGCCGCGGACGGCACCACGGTTCTGAACGAGACGACGGTATCGTACCAGTGGATGGAAGCAAATCTCCCTGTATATGGTGATGGCCTGACCCACTACTACCACCAGGGCCCGGTCTTTGTCGATGACAAGGAAGGGCAGTGGGACGTGAACGAGACGAGCAATTTCAAGGACCACGGCGCGGTGAAGGGAACCAATGTCAAAGACCTTTGCGAACTCGTGAGAGGCATGAATGCAGGAGACGTGGTGATGATCAAGGCAACGGATGGATACCACGTCGAGTTCGGGTATGAGAACGTGTATCATCCGCTGCCTCGCCAGGGACCGATTGTCGTCACATGGTATAATGGAGAGGAGACCCTCGTGGGCGAACGCCACGGTGTCGGGTATCCCCCGGATTATTTTGTGGGGATGCGCCTCGTCTTCTTTGCAGATACATCGGTGAACAGCGAGGGGAAGCACGTATTTGGGAATAACGACATGCGGGTCGTCATGCCCGCGGATCGGATTCACCTGTTCGATGAACTGTATCCCTCGACGAACGGCTACACTGTCAAATGGATCGATGAGGTGAGGGTCTATACGGGCGGGTATCACGGACCAGAGGGGGTCATTGCGAAGTCGATGGAAGAGAAAGTTCCTTCCCGGGCCACTACAACCCAGAAAAGCCCGCTGATTCCCTTCACGTGTATCGGTGGGATCGTCCTTATCTTTATACTTGCATTGAGGCGTTCATCGTGATCAGGACCGTACAGGCCGGTCTCATCCTGCTGGTGCTGTTCTGTATTGGTGCGGGATGCATAAGCCAGGCTCCTGCGTCTTCACTCCCCGCCGTGACGGTTCCGGCTGAGGACTATCGCAGCTGGACCCTTACAGTGAATGGGACCACGCGGCAGGTGTATCCCCTTGCCGAGCTCCGGGCACTCCCTGCCGCCTCCGGACACGGCTTTGCAGTCTCAACCGTGGGGATCAAATACGGCCCCTACCTCTGCAAGGGTGTCCTCCTTACCGATCTCCTGGAACGTGCGGGAGGGATATCCGATGGCGACCAGGTATGGATCTCTGCACCGGACGGATATCTCTGGGTATTCGACTACGACCAGGTGCAGGGAAACGGGTTCATCACGTTCAATGAAAACCTAAAAGAGATCCCGTCGCCCCCTCTCCGTATCCTGTTGATGTACGACATGGACGGCGCACCGCTCTCCTACAACGAAGGTGCACCCCTGCGGGTCGCGATTATCTCGGAGGAGCAGGGAGTCGTGACCGAAGGAAGCGCCTGGGTCAAGTGGGTGGATAATATCGAGATACGCAGGAAATCTCAATGAGAGGGGACCGATATCCGTACATCGCCTGGATAGTCATCGTCCTTGCGATCCTTGCTGCAGGATGCTCGGAAAGACCTGTCGAGAGGGTCCCAGTGAAGGTGGTCGCTGCAGGCAGTCTTCTCTACCCGCTTGCCGAGGCTGAAGCGAAGTACGAGGAATTGCACCCGGATATCGATATCCAGGTTGAGGGGCATGGGAGTATCCAGGCGATACGCCAGGTAACAGATCTCGGGCGCCGGTTCGACCTGGTAGCCGTAGCAGACGAGTCTCTCATCCCGGACCTGATGTACCGGCCGATAGCAGGGAGAAACGGCAACTACAGTGACTGGTATACTCCTTTCGGCCGAAACGAGATGGTGGTTGCGTACACGGAAAAAAGCAGGTATCATGATGAAATAACCCCAAAAAACTGGTACGGGGTGCTTTCAAGGCCGGATGTCCGGGTAGGATTCTCGAATCCCATGCTCGATGCCGCAGGATACCGGGCAATACTCGTGACCCTGCTTGCGGGAGAGTATTACCAGGATCTGACCATCTTCCCCCGGGTGGTTGGTGATCACTTTGATCCACCCCTTACAATTGAGGACAATGGCGGAATCCGGACGGTGCGGCTCCCGCAGGTCTTAAAGCCCACGGGGAGCAAGATCGCGGTAAGGGACGGGAGTATCTTCCTTTTGTCGCTGCTCGAGGCCGGCGGAATAGACTATGCCTTCGAGTACCGCAGCGTTGCAGAGGCGCAAGGGTTTCCGTATGTCCTCCTTCCCGATACGATAAACCTCAAAACGGATGATCACAGTGATTTCTACAAAAAGGCAAGGGTTATTCTCGGTTTTCCCCGGTTTTCACAGATAGGGAGCGAACGGGTCGGAATACCCATCCTCTATGCAGTCACGATACCCTCAACCGCGGTCAGGGTTGAGGAGGCCCGGGAATTCACGGAATTCTTCTTCAGGATGTCACAGGAGGGGGGCAGGGGCTGGCCGGAACCTCTCGATGGTCCCCCCGTATTCCCATGGAGCGCGAAGACCGGGGCCGCAGGTGAATGAAGGATGCCCCCTCTTTTACGCCTCCAGCGTGATCCCCTTGTCCTTGTTTTCACTCTTGCGGGCGGAATTCTCGTTGGCCTCATCGTGCTTGCGGTCCTCTCCATTGCGGTCCCCGAACTCGCTGACCCGTTCCACCTTGCCGGCGTGGCTGGTGAGCCGGGAGTAATGGAATCATTGCTTCTCACCTTCCTGGCAGGATTCGTGGCAGTGGGTATCCTTGGACTGCTTGGGACGCCGCTTGCATATCTCCTTGCACGGAATGATTTCTCAGGAAAGGCGGCCATCGAAGGGTTGATCGATACCCCCCTCATCCTGCCGCATACGGTTGCCGGACTGATGGTATACCTCCTCTTCATGTCGAGGGGCCTGATCGGGGCGCCTTTCAGCAGGGCAGGGTTTTTCTTCGAGGATGCCTTCCCCGGAATCGTCGTCGCGATGGTCTTTGTGGCGATACCCTATTATGTCGATGGTGTGCGGGAGGGTTTTGGGACGGTCCCCGTCCGGCTCGAGCACGTGGCGCGGACACTGGGGGCAACGCGGTGGCAGGTCATCACCAGGATCGTGCTCCCGCTCACGTCGCGGCATATCCTGTCAAGCGCGCTCGTTGCGTGGGGAAGGGCAATCGGGGAATTCGCCGCGGTAGTAATGATCGCATACTTCCCCATGGTCGTCTCGGCCCTGATCTACCAGAGGTTTGCCACCGGAGGGATCGCAGAGAGCAGGAGCGTGGCATTTATCATGCTCATCCTCTGCCTCATCCTCTTCATCGGTATCCGGCTGCTCACGAAACGCCTCGGGAGGTATGATGATACGCCTTGAAGGAGTCTCACTGACCAGGGGAACTTTCTCCCTTGAGGGTATAGCCTTCTCCCTCTCCAAAGGAGAGCACCTTTTTGTCATAGGACCTTCAGGTTCCGGAAAGACTCTCCTCCTCGAGACCATTGCAGGGATCCACGGTGATGCCTCAGGAAAGATCCTGATCATGGGCAGGGATATGGCAGGTCTTTTACCGGAAGAGCGGGGCCTTTCGCTCATGTACCAGGACTATTCACTCTTCCCTCACCTCACGGTCACGGAGAATATCGGATTTGGCCTGATGATCCGGGGCGTCCCGAAGAGTGAGACTGCGACTATCGTGGACAATCTGGTCGCAAGGTTCGGAATCACCCCGCTTCGCGACCGGTATCCCGCCTCGCTTTCCGGAGGGGAGAAGCAGCGGGTGGCGCTTGCACGGGCCCTCGCCACTAACCCTGCACTCCTGCTCCTCGATGAACCGTTTGCCGCCATCGATCCGATGCTGAAATCGCAATTCATCGACGAACTGGGGAGGATACGGAGGGAGAGGGATCTCACCATCCTCCAGGTGAGCCATTCCCGCGAGGAGGTGTATGCCCTTGCAGACAGGGTCGCAGTGATGATCGACGGGAGGGTGCGCCAGGTCGGTACCTGTGACGAGGTGTTCCGCCGCCCGGCATCGCGGGAGGTGGCCGTCTTCACGGGGTATGAGAATATCCTTGAAGGGGTGGTGACATCCGATGACAGGGGAATCCATCTGCTCGTCGCAGGAGGGATACGCATCGGTGTTCCCGGGGACATCCCGCAAGGGACCCGGATGGTCGCCTGTATCAGGGCCGCAGATGTTGTCCTTACGCCAGGGGGTTCCCAGGGGACCGGGGGGCTTCGGATCGCCGATGGGATCATGGCGAGGACAAAGAACGACGAACATGGCGTCTCAGTGACGGTTGATTGCGGTGTACCGATCATCTCATGGTTCTCCCACCGAGAAATGGAGCGGCATCAATGGCGTTTGGGCCAGGAAGTGGGGGTACTCCTCCCTTCACAGTCTGTCCACCTTTTCGATTCAGATCACCCGGAAGAACACCTCATCTCCCATTCCTGATTCCCATGACGCGGATACTCCACGAAAAACCCACAAGAGACCTTTACTCCCTTGCTCTCTCCATCGCCCTCCTGTGCCTGGCGGTGTCTGCAATCATGTCTCCCGTCTCTGCTGCAACAACCCAGATCCGGGTAGTAAAATACGCGGTGGACGAGTTCACCATCCTTGCCGAAAAGAACGTCGATTACCGGTGGATGGAGCAGAACCTGCGCGTATACGGGGATGGATCCACCCATTACTACCACCAGGGACCAATATTCATAGATGATCCTGACCCTGCAAAGCAGGTGGCACTCCGGTGGAACCCCGCGGAGGACACGAACGTCCAGGAGAAGGACATGGGCGCGGTCAAGGGCACGAACCTGAAAGACCTCTGCAACCTCGTAGGGGGTATGGAGCCCGGAGACACGCTGAAAATACGCTCATCCGACGGCTGGTACAAGATGCTTCCATACAGGAACGTGTATGAATATTCCAGCCGCGAAGGGCCGATCATCATCTGCTGGAACAAGGACGGCAAGTACCCGGACACCGGGTACACAGACGGGATGCGGATGGTCTGGTTCGCCGATACCTCTACCAACCCCTGGGGCATCCATGCGTTCGGCGTATGGGACTGGCATGAAGCAGCGGATGAAGAGTACTGGTATTACTACCAGCAGGGAAACGAGAAGTATCCCACCACGACGGGACTGTCCGGGATGTATATCTCCGAGATACTCATATACAGCCAGGCGGAGCCGGCCGGGAGCATCGAGATCACTTCAACTCCCACGGGTGCAGAGATCATTCTCGACGGAGATGAGACGGGAGAGGTGACCCCTTTTACCCTGAAGGAAATCCCTGCAGGCAGCCATACTGTCAGCGTCCGGAAAGAGGGCTACCTTTCATCAGATGAAGAATGGGTCGATGTGACCCATGGGATGGCGATCCCGGTTCATTTCGATCTCGAGCGTGAATTCTCCTCCGCCACTTCAGGAACGAGTGACGGAACTTTACCCGGTGGCACCCGGTACGACGGGGAGCAGGGGTCTCTTGGAGTTGTGACGGATGGGATCAGCGGAAACGTCACGATGCTCGTCGCGAACGGGGCAAGCCAGGTCTGCAGGAGCGGCCAGACCCTCTCCTACCGGATCGCGACGGATACGCTGCCCCCTTCTCCGTCTCAATGGGCAAGGCTCTATGTCTTTTCATACAAGGGGTATACAAGCGACCACACGCTTGAGGTCAGAGTCAATTCGGTGAAAGCCGGTATTCCCGATCGCTCGACCTATCACCATGCCGATGGGAGAGTCTCTGAGACTCTTGCCATCAATGTGACCCCGATGGTTCAGACAACCGGTGCGATCGAAGTGTCTGTCAGGAATCCCCCGGGAGGAAACGAGTGGACGGTCTATCCTCCTGTTCTCCTCATGGTGCACCATGACATCGGTGAACAGACGCAGAAGAACTGGGTCGCTGAAGGCTCAGGGTACATCCGGGCCCTGGAGGACTATTCTCCGCAGGACCTGGCAAATATCACCATCACGGACTTTTCCGATATCCAGCCAGGATATTCTGGTGCGGAACTCGTGGTGATCGGCACTGCACCGGAGATATCCGATACGTCGTTCCCTCTGGTTGTCCAGAATTCATTTCGTATATCAGGGAATTATTCACATGTAAAGGAGGGGATATGGATCTCCCGTTTCAATGTCACCTCACACTTGACCGGGTATGTCCATACTGAATTCATCTGGAAGACTGTCGATCCCGGGGAAACTGTTGAGGTCGCACCGAGACTGGCGGTTCTCTCGATTTCATACCCGGAAAAACCGGTCACATCTGAACAGGGTGGCGGGTTTTCCCCTGCCGTGAGCACGACGAGTTCCCGACCCGCTGGTGACGGAAGAAATCTCTCATCTCCCACAACTTCTGTTCCCACATCCCCTTCTCCGGGCGTTTCTGCGACTCACGCAGGGATCACCCCGCAGGATGAACCTTTACTCTCCCGCATATGGAGAATGATCTTCTGGATCTTGGGAATCCCGTTCCCCGACTACGATACATGGGTCTTCGAAGGTGAAGAGGAGTATTCCCGGGACTTCGATGTCCTGGGAGGACCAGGAGGCGACGCCCACTCTCCCGATCACCAGGCTCCGTCTCTTCCCGCCTATCCGCTCACTGTCACCACGACTCCACCAGGTGCCATGCTTACGGTCTCCGGTCTTGCCGAGGTGAGTGTTTCCCCGGCGACATTGTTCCTGCCTGAAGGGGATTATCTCCTTGACGCCGAGATGGATGGGTACCTGGTAAACCAGACCATGGTGCACCTTACAGGCCCACAGGAGATCACCCTCGTTCTGACGCCTGTTGACACTGCACAGAAGAATGAACCCCAGAAAACGCCTGCAAGGTCGCGGCATGGCGGCCTTTTGATCGTCACCTATCCCGGTGACCTCGGACTATCGGTTGATAACAAGGGCATGGTGGGCAAGAGCCCCCTCGTTCTGTATGGATTAAAAGAGGGATACCACACCGTGAAAGCAACCCGGCCGAGTGCAACCTCAGGGAAGGGTGAGAGTATCATTGCGAGGGTGTGGGTTTACCACGATGCCATGTCCATGTGTGAACTGGATTTTGTGGGGATCAGGATGGACCGGTTGATACGAATCATCGATCACTCGGGAACTCCCACTGCATTTACGCTGAACGGGTTTTACCCATTGCTGCGCATTCCGGTCACTCTCGATGTTCCCCGGACTGGGTCGTATATCACCCTTATGGGAGAGGGCACCTACACGAGCGTTCCCATCCATGACAGCATACGGGGCGGCAGCGAATTCATTCTCCCTCCCTATACTGGGAATTATCACACGATCGCGATTGAGTCATCACCGCCAGGTGCCGAGATATTCATCGACGGGGCAAGGACCGGAAATACCACTCCCTCTCCTGTTGGCGGATTGTCGGAGGGCCCTCACCGCGTGATGGTGTCATTGCCGGGGCATACCCCGGCACAGAGACTCGTCAGCGTACCAAGGACCAATGAGGAGTTCATCAAAGGAACCGTCACGTTCATCCTCGACACGTATCCGTGCGGCCCGCTCCGGGTAGAGAGTATCCCTGGAGGTGCCGGGATATACCTTGACGGGATCGCAACCGGAGAGAAGACGCCGTTCTCCTTCACCGGCATTCCCCTGGGGGTGCATGAACTCACGCTCAAGTCCTGCGAGATCTCGAGATCGCGGGACATCACTATCCGTCCCGACAATGCGAACAGGTACGTGGTGGTGATGGAGTAAGGACCAGGCGATTACCGCCTCTTGGCGGCAGGCGGGACGAGAAGAGATGGTTATTGATTATGACGAGAAATTGTGCGGAAAGGATTGTTATTGTCACGTTATTGGCCTTCGCTGCATGCGTAATCGCCCCGGCAGCGGCTGAAATCACAGATGGAACAACACCCGCAATCCCCTGGGGTCCGTACCTGACCAAAACCACGACGATGGGCACGGTCGTCAACGTAAAGACGAATATCGCAACCGCCGTATCGGTTGAGTA
Source organism: uncultured Methanolinea sp. (assembly GCA_964598545.1). GTDB lineage: Archaea > Halobacteriota > Methanomicrobia > Methanomicrobiales > Methanospirillaceae > Methanolinea_A. The sequence continues at coordinate 53,108 of CAZRCH010000001.1, forward strand.
TGCAACCGACGCCTACTACACGGCAAACTCTGCGTATGACCAGAGCGCGACAGATGGCACGACCGACACGCTCCACCACGTCGCCCTCACCGGCCTCGTTCCCTGCACACTGTACCACTACCGGGTCGTGTTTGATGGCCAGGTAACCCCCGACTTCCATTTCCGGACCTTCCCGGAGAGCGGGGCTTTCACCTTTGTCGTGTACAGCGATACCCAGGACCAGCTGCCCACACTCAGCCAGATGGAGCGGCACAAGCTGGTTGCGGACCGGATTGCAGAGGAGCCGGATGTCGCATTCGTACTCAACTCCGGCGACCTCGTGAACGATGCCTCGAACCTGAACGATTGGGACCGCTACTTTGCTGCCGGGAAGATCCTGATGGCCAGTATCCCGGTCTTCCCGGCACTCGGGAACCACGATAACTACGATCCCTATTACTCTGCAATCTACGGAGTCCCTGAGTATTACTCATTCGACTGTGCGGATCTCCATGTGACCATGCTCAACAGCAACGACTGGGCATGGCCGGACCTCCCCACGCAGAGTGCATGGCTCGCTGCCGATTTAGAGACCGCGAAGCCCTTCAAGTTCGTCTCGTTCCACCACCCGCTCTATACCTCTGAAGCCAAGCATTTTGGAGGATGGGAGAACCTGCGACTGGAATGGGAGGACGACTTCAATGAGAACGGCGTCCTTGCGGTCTTCAACGGGCATGTCCACGCGTATGAACGGCTCGTTGTCAATGACACCAACTACTTCGTTGCCGGCATTGGCGGGGGCCCGTCCTACAACCTTGCGAACCCGCGGCATGAAGCATCGGTGAGCAGCCTCGAGTATATGATTGGGTATACACGGGTGACCATCGACCCAGTGGCACGCACTGCAAAGGCAGAAGTGATCCGGGTCGCGGACGTCTCATCGGACCTGAAGAATATCACCACATTATACCCACCAAACACGATATTCGAGACCGTGATCATGTCCCTTTCTTCACCGCCTGTCGCACTTCAGGCAGCTTTCACCTCCGATATCCAGTCAGGGTCAGCCCCCCTGACCGTCCAGTTCACTGACGAGTCCATCGGTAACGGAATCACCTCATGGGCCTGGGACTTCGAGAACGACGGCACGGTGGATTCCACCGATCAGAGCTCGAGCCATGTCTTTGATGCGACCAGCACCTACACGGTGAACCTCACGGTAACGAATGCCGGCGGTAGTGATTCTGAAGTGAAAACGAACTACATCACGGTCACCACTCCATCACAAGGCGACCGGGAGGTATATCTTACACCGGTCTCGCTGCCGGTAATGAACGGTACGATTGCCGAGTACGAAGTGTGGATCTCATCCCTCCCCGATGGCCTTGCAGGGTATGACCTCCGAGTCACGATCGATAATCCCCCCATTGCCGAGATTGTCGGGGTCCAGTATCCCGGCTGGGCGGCATTTAACAACACCACCCTGCAACCTCCGGCACACTCACTCCAGTTGAGCGGCGTTGATAGTGGCAGGCTGGTCGAGCCGGTAGCTGGCAGTACCCTCCTTGCCACAATTACCGTCCGGGCCGATGCCACCGGGACGAGTCGAATCAGCATCACCAATGTGAACATGGATGCTGATGGCGGCGGCGTAATCACCCCCGCAGCAGTTACCCCCGGAGAAATTGTGGTGTACATCCCCATGATCGCCGATTTCGAAGCGAGTGTCACTGGAGGAAAGGCGTCGCTTTCCAGGCCCTTCTTCGTCGCCTTCACCGACCTCTCTACTGGTGTCCTGCCGGGTTCACTCTGGTCATGGGACTTTGACAACAACGGTGTCGTTGACAGCATTCTCCAGAACCCCGTGACCTCCTACATGAATCCTGGCAACTACACGGTGTCACTGACTGTGCAGAACGCCTACAGCTCCGATACCGAGACAAAATCCGATTACATCAGGATTACACGATTTGCCAAACCGTTCTTGGGCCAGTCGGATGATCCCACAGATCCTGACGGCGACTTCCTCTATGAAGACATCAATGGAAACGGAAGGCTGGACTACGACGACATTGTCCTGTATTACGAGAACATGCAGTGGATCAGGGACCAGGATGACGTGGGGATCGAGCCCTTTGATTACAACCGGAACGGCAGGATCGATTACGACGATGTGGTAGTCCTTTACCAGGAGCTGCTGGCAGGGCACTGAACCGTGCTTGATTTACCCCCTCTTATTTTTAGTTAATCTAATATATTTAACCTAACTCCAAAAAGAAAGATTATTATTTCCTGACAAGAAGAGACTCCTCAAACAAATTTAGTTAACAAAAGCCAAGAAAAAAAGGGTGCTGCTTATTATGCCATCTGATTGTAGAAAAATGCTAATCGTTACCGCAATTCTTCTCCTTGCGGTATGCATGGTCGCGCCTGTAATGGCAGCGACTTCTTCTGTAGAGATTAGGAAATACGCGAACGATGGAACAACCATTCTCAACCAGACGACGGTCAACTACTCGTGGATGGAGGCGAACCTCCCGGTCCTCGGCGACGGGGTGACGCACTACTACCACCAGGGCCCGGTCTTCTTGGACGATCCCGATCCAGATACACAGGCCGCGCTCCGGTGGAATCCCGAGGAAGACACCAATGTCCAGGAAAAGGACATGGGTGCCGTCAAGGGGACGAACCTCAAGGATCTCTGTGACCTGGTCGGCGGGATGTCCCCCGGAGAAGAGGTCAAGATCCTCTCTTCTGATGGATGGAATAATCGTTTTGCCTACGAGAACGTCTATGGATACTCAAGTCGCGAAGGTCCTATCGGCATCTGCTGGTTCAAAGATGGAAAGTACCCTGGTTCTGAGTATTCGGAAGGCATGCGAATGGTCTGGTTCGCTGATAACTCAACCAATCCCTGGGGTATCCATGCTTTTGGGAACTGGGACTGGCATGAGGCAGCCGATTCCCAGTATTGGTACTATTACCAGGGAGTTTACCCGACAACCACCGGAATTTCCGGCCAGTACGTGAACCGGGTATACATCTACAGCAATGATCCTGTACCCACTGCGCCTGAAGCGGAATTCACTTCCGACATCCAGTCGGGTGATGCCCCCCTGACCGTCCAGTTCACAGATGAATCAGCCGGGACAGATCCCTTAACATATGCGTGGGACTTTGAGAACGATGGGATGGTAGATTCCACAGACCAGAGCCCGTCCCACATCTATAACGCGGCCGGGACCTACACCGTGAAGCTGACCGTAACCAATACGGCCGGCAGCGATGACGAGGTGAAGACGGATTACATCATGGTCAGCCCACCCGCCGTTGCACTGGTCGCCGCGTTCTCTTCCGATGTCCAGACCGGCACAGCCCCACTGACCGTCCAGTTCACGGACCAGTCGACCGGCAACGGGATCACCGACTGGACCTGGGACTTCGAGAACGACGGCACGGTTGACTCGATCGAGCAGAGCCCATCGTTCACCTACGACACGACCGGGAACTACACCGTGAACCTGACGGTCACGAATGCAGTGGGTAGTGACAGCGAAGTGAAGACAGACTACATCACGGTCACCTCTCTGCCATCCATCGATGAGCTCTTCAACGGCACCGTCACCCTCACCGATGGCGAGACATTCACCGTCACCGCATACAACAATGCGAGCGGGACCTACACAGTGAATTACACCACGCCGCTCGGAGCCCTCGAAACCGCATCCAAAGTCGGGTCCGGGTTCACCTACGATGTGACCGACAAGAACTACGCCTCATCAGGAGCGCTGCTCCTGGACAATATCGGCACGTATCTCTACCAGAAGACGCCCAGGAAAGCTTGGTATGGCTATGTCAACGATGTATACAAGGATGGGTACAACAACCCGGCCGGTGCCCTGAACCTGATAGGCCTGAATGATAGCGACACAGTCGAGTTCTATTTCGTCGATGGCACCGTTGCCGATCCAACCGACTATGCCGCAGTCACCGCAGCAGCCAGTGCCGCGGTGAAGATGACAGTAGATATCCAGCCTGCAGGCCCGGTTGTGGACACCCTCTTTGACGGCACGGTTACACTGACGCCTGACACCACGTTCACCGTCACGGCCTCCAATACCGGTGGCGGGACCTATACAGTGAACCGGACGACTCCGCTCGGTGCCCTCGACGCGGTAGCCACGCTCCAGGGGTTCACCTACGATGTGACCGACAAGAACTTCGCCTCGTCGGGAGCGCTGCTCCTGGACAATATTGGTACGTTTCTCTACCAGAAGACACCCAGGAAAGCCTGGTATGGCTATGTCAACGACATATACAAGGACGGGTACGACAACCCGGCCGGTGCCCTGAACCTGATAGCGCTGAATGATGGCGACACAGTCGAGTTCTACTTCGTGAACGGCTCGGTTGCCGATCCAACCGACTATGCCGCAGTCACCGCAGCAGCCAGTGCCGCGGTGAAGATCATCGCAGACATCGACGGCTCAACACCCACGGAACCTGATTGGACGCTCGCTCTCTCCGGTGCACGTTCGCAGAGTGTGACGAAGACCTACTTCGAACAGGGGCTCGCCTGTCCGTCGTCTGGCCACATGGTGAGCTATACCGACGGCGAAGGCAGCGTGTGGAGCGGGGTGCCGCTCTGGCTCCTCGTCGCTATGGTTGATGACGACCCCGATTCCGGGCCCGACCACTTCAACTTCAACGATGCGCTTGCAGTAGAGGGTTATTCGGTCAAGGTGACCGCGGGAGACGGCTATTCCATCAACTTCGAGAGTGCGGACATTGCACGCAACAATGACTACATCGTGGCAAACACCCTGGACGGCACGGCTCTGCCTCTGCTCAAGCCGAACAGCACCAAGCTGTGCTTCCCGCTCCAGATGATTGGCCCTGCGGTTTCCTCCGGGCAACTGGTGGGCAACATCACCTCGATCGAACTCGTCGGGCTCCCCGAGCCGCCGGCAGGCTGGTCCCTCAGGATGGAGGGGGACGTGGTGGACGTCATAACCCAGGAATACTTCGAGGAGGGCATTGCCTGTCACCACAACACGAGCTGGACCGATGGCAGCGGGAATGTCTGGAGCGGAGTGCTTCTCTGGGAGCTTGCAGGTGCTGTGGACGATATAGAGACCTCTTCGCACTGGACCTTCAACGACACGAGGGCTGCTTCGGGATACACTTTGAGAGTCATCGCCGGTGACGGGTACAACAGGACCTTTGCCAGTGCGGATGTAGCACGGAGCAGCAACTACTTGGTAGCCAACATCAAGAACAGCCAGCCGCTCAGCGGAACCGAAGCTCCGCTCCGGCTGGTTGGTGCCAATGCAACCGGCGGAAAGAGTGTCGGGAACCTGACGACAATCAGGCTCGAAGGGCTTCCCGCATACCCTGCAGGGGACTGGAGCCTCCAGCTGGACGGTGCGATCAGCGACACGATCTCACAGCCTGAATTCGAGTACTGGGCTTCCTGTCACTCCGCGACATATGATGATGGGGCAGGGAACGTGTACGAAGGTATCCCGCTCTGGCGCCTGATGGGCTGGGTCGATGACCGGATTCCCCATGGGTCGAACGGCTTCAACAATGCCCTTGCGACTGCAGGATACAAGGTAATCGTGACTGCCGGGGACGGGTACAGCAAGGAACTCACAAGCCAGCAAATCGGGACAACGGATGGATTCATCATCGCGAACACGCTGAACGGTCAGCCCCTTCCGACTGACGGCTCCCATCCGCCCTACCCGCTCAGGCTCGTCGGCGCAGGCCTGCCATCTGCAAGCTACAGCGTCGGGAACCTCGTCAGGATAGAACTGACAGACTTCCAGGAGCCGACCGAGATCCCGACAGTCACCATCATCAAGTACGCAAGCGACGGGACCACCATCCTCAACCAGACCACGGTCGACCACACCTGGATGGAGGCACACCTCCCTGTCATCGGCGACGGCGTGACGCATTACATGTATCAGGGCGTTACCTTCGACCCAGCAGATCTCTGGGACCCCACCGAGACCAAGGGGATGGCTCCGCCCAAGATAGATAATGCCATCAAGGCGACGAAGGTGAGGGACATCTGCGAACTCGTCGGGGGCATGGAGCCGGGAACGGAGATCAAGTTCGTCGCGATCGACGGCTACGAGACTACCCTGCCTTACGATGCAATCTATCCCAACCCCCACGTCTACTCTCATCTCGGTGAATCAGTAATCACCTGGTATGCCGATGGGAACTACGTCCCCCAGTACGGCGATGGCCCGCGACTCTTCTTCACCCCTGAAGATCATGTCGTCGGGCAATGGAACATGCACGAAGCCCTGCCCGAACAGTACTGGCATTATTACTGGAGCGGAGGGGTCCAGTATCCATCGGTTGCAGGTCTCTCTGCCAAGTACATTTCCACCATCAAGATCTACTCCGCCCCTGTCACGGAATGGGCGCTTGTGCTTGACGGTGAGAATATCGGGGGGCTGAACCAGACCATCTCGCGTAACTACTTCGAGTCTGCCCTTGCCTGCCAGTTCGGCGCCAACCACGAAGCAGAGTACACCGACAGTGCAGGCAGGACCTGGTCGGGAATGCCGCTCTGGTTCCTTGCCGGTTTCGTGGATGACGAAGACCAGCACTCGAACGATGCCTTCAACGATACCCTGGCAGCAGCCGGGTATGATGTGATAGTGACCGCACGAGATGGACACTCCACTATCATTCCAAGCGAGCAGATACTCCGGAACAACAACTACCTCGTTGCCAATTCCCTGAACGGGACAAGGATTGCAGAAGCGGACCAGAACTGGCCGCTCCGTCTCACCGGGCAGAATGTGACCGGCGGCATGACCGTGAAGGGAGTCGCCTCCATCCGCCTTGTAACCCACCAATTCAGTGGCGAACCCGAGGTAAAGATCGCACCTGCGCAATCGGCTCTGCCGATAGACTCCCCCGCACAGTACCAGATTCTCCTTACGTCTGCACCTGACGGCCTTGCGGGATATGATCTCCAGGTCACGCTTGAAAATCCCGCTGTTGGGGAGATCATTGCTGTGCAGTATCCGGTTTGGGCAGCACTGAGCAACACGACACCCCCACCGCCAGCCGATTCCCTGCGACTGAGCGCGGTTGACCTTGGCAAGAGTGTCGAAGCAGGAGCAGAAGATGTCCTCCTTGCAACCATCACAGTACGCGCTGACAGCACTGGAAACAGCGCGATCACGATATCCGACGTGAATATGGACGCAGATGGAGGGACCGGTATCGCACCCGGACTGTCTTCAGGTGAAGTCGTGGTCTATACTCCCATGATCGCGGATTTCGAGGCAAATGTTACATCCGGGAAAGCATCTCTGTCCAGGCCCCTGTTCGTCGCCTTCACTGACCTCTCGACAGGCATTCCGCCCGGTTCATCGTGGTCGTGGGACTTTGACAACAACGGTGTCGTGGACAGCACCGTGCAAAACCCCGTGACACCCTATGTGAATCCCGGTAACTACACGGTATCACTGACCGTGCAGAATACCTACAGCTCAGATACCGAGACAAGATCCGAGTATATCAGGATTACTCGATATGTCAAGCCTTTCCCGGGCCTGACAGATGACCCCACAGATCCAGACGGGGACTACCTCTATGAAGATATCAATGGGAACGGAAGGCTTGACTATGACGATATTGTCCTGTATTACGAGAACATGCAGTGGATCCGTGACCAGCTTGACGTCGGTATAGAACCCTACGACTACAACGGAAACGGCCGGATCGATTACGATGATGTAGTAGTCCTGTACCAGGAGCTGTTGGCGAGTCACCCGTGAATTACCAGGAATTCCAGAGGTCTACCGTGCATTACAAGAACGCGCGACGAAAAATTGGACAGTGGAGAATGGATATCGGAAATTACAATTCCATCCGGGAATTGCCGCGACTTCGATCACAAAAACCACAACCCATTTTTACATTGTTGTCTGAAAAGAGGAACAATCCATGAAAATACCCAGAAGTCACCAGATTATTTTTCTCATTGCTAGCAGTATGCTGTTCCTTTCACCGGTGTGTGCAGAGAGTATCCAAATCGATCCTTCCTCTATTACATTGCCACAAGGAACAACTGCCACGGTTAGCCTTACCCTGAATGATGTTTCTTCAGGTCTCGCGGGTTACGACCTGGCAATCCGGTTCTCAAACCCGGTAGTTGCAGAAATATCGGATGTCGTGTATCCTTCATGGGCAGTCATGAACGACACCACACGGAAGGCAGATGGATCAGTCAGGATAAGCGGGATAGACATGTCCCGGCAGGTCGAGCCGGGAACGACGAGTATACCGCTCGCGACTCTGAAGATTACAGGAATAACAGGAGGGTCATCGTCACTTCTAATCGAGTCGGTCTACATGGATGCAGATGGCGGATCCATTATCACTCCAACCATTCCCACCGGAACAATAACGGTGCCAGGGACTTCAGGGTCTTCGACAGGAGGCGGTAGCGGGGGCGGGGGAGGTTCGAGTTCCTATGTGGCACAATCCCACACATCCGCAACTCCTTCACCATCACCTGCAACTACCCAGCCAGAATCAACACCGACTCAAACGCCCCTGCCAGACAAAGTGACTTCAGTCCCATCGACCACCCGGCCAGCTGAACAACCACAGACGGAAGCCACCGCCACCACAGAAATGCCTGATGGGTACGGTGATGTTCCATTCTCATGGATAGTCGGGGGGATCGTTTTAGTGGGTGCTCTCATTGTAGGTACATTCGTTGCAATGAAATGGGACAGGGATCACGAGTGAGAAGTTCGTCCGAACATGTCCCAAAACCATTTTTTAAAAGTAATTACCGATTTATGCATCAATTCGCAACCAGGTTTGGATATTTCATAATTGAATTATCCGAAAATTGAGTCCTCTGGTTCCTTTACGGTCTCGTCATGATAAAACCCTGTACGAGGACTGAGTCTACCACGAATAAAAAGAATGAGTGAGTTTAACGCCATTCGCGATATGCAAGACAATACGTATAACCACGTTTAAAAGCGAACAAACAATTTTTTCTAGTCTCTCTTTACCGCATGGAATACCCCGTCGCGCTCTTCCACGAAAAGCACGGCCTTGCCTGATACAGGGCATGGTTTCACTGATTTGCCCTCCTCGACAACGATCATGCCGGTCGTGACCGGGACACCCTCGAACGTGAGGATAATGTCGACTCCTGCGGAGAGGAGTGCCTCAGCAGTCGCCGGCCCCCTGATTTCGCGTATCATTCCCTTCTGGATGAACCTGCCGTCGTACCCGGTCACTGCAAGGCCGAGGCCGGCCATCGCCCCGATCACCCCGTCCTCCGTTCCCCCAAGACCTTCCAGCCGGATCGAACTGTTCGATGCAAGAGTCCTGGCCTGCTGCTGGGTGAGCACCCGCCTCTTCGCGTCCATACCGAATGTAACGACTGCGGGAGTCACTTCGCTCTGATGTGCAATCGCGATGCCGGGGTCGCTCCCCTCCACGAACTCACTTTCCATCACGCCGCGGGCGATCGAGAAGATCCGATCGTTCTGATTCATATGGCATGGCTCAATGTGTATCACTGCACAACTGTTGTGGGAGGTGTAAGGGATCGCATCATGCAGGAATAACTGGTGCCGGGTGACAGCCTGCACGGAAAATTCTCGCGAAAGCATATCTGCGATCATGCGGGCAAGACGACCCGTACCACGGGAGGTGGGAATGTCGGTGTCATCGATTGAGAGGAGGAATGTCATGGGGTTTGCGCTCTCTTTTTTTTGGTATCATGAGTTCAATATGAAGCGAATCCTTGAGTGCAACCGGGAAAAATTGCTCAACAGATTCATTGGTCTTTAGTATTTTTTCTTCCGGGCTTATTCAGGTATCGGATGCCATACGCGAGGCACATCCCTGCCGCAAATGCAAGTGTCATGTTTACAAGGACCGAGAGTGCCGCAATGAGCCCTGTAACGAGGTAAGATTCCGTCTTTATTCCATGGCGGCCGAGTTCTATAGCTACAAATACCAGCAGCGCGGCATAAACCCCGTCCGAAACGAGCGAAAGGACATCGGGACTTGCAAAGAGGAACGCAAGCAGGAGAAAGAAGATGCCCGCGTAGATGTTCGCCCCCCCTGTCCGCGCCCCGAACCGGTATTGACCCGCCATACCGCCCGCGCCATGGCACATGGGAAAGCCGCCGAATGGGACAGTGGTCAGATTCATCAGGCCGATGGTCCGGGAGAGCCGTGCGGGTTTGAGTTCCTGGCCAAAGAGGTCACGGGAAAGGAGAGATGTTGCCAGTATCGCGTTCGTGATAGTGAGGAGTCCCTGGGGCACGACCAGTGTCCCAAGCGCGGCGGGTATGTCGCCAGGTGAGGGGAGGAAGAAGTGAGGGAGAGGAAGAAGTGCCATCGCGGGGAATCCATGGAGGAACACCCCGGTTCCGAATGCCACTCCAATGAGGATGACAGCAGAGAGGTCAGGAACCGCAATCGCCCTTGAAACCACATACACCCCTGCCATGATGGCTATGGCAAGACCGAATACGAGGAGATCGCCTGCCATAAATCCTATCGAGGTCCTGACAAGCAGGAGTGCAAGGCCGAGCTGGATGCCACGTATCACACTCCGCGGGATATAATTCTCGAGAACATCCAGCCATTTTCCATGCCCTAGGGCGAAAAAGAGAAGTCCAAGGATGAGCCCGGCGGCAGCGATCTGACCCGCGCTCATGTTCTCCGCGATCGCGACTACTGCGATCACTTTCATCGGTTCGATGGGAACGGGAATCCTGTAATAGTAACCGGTAATGATGAACCAGATGCCAAAGAAGAGGAGGATGTATCCGAGGGAGAGCCCGGCTACCGCCGAGACTGCAAGCACCAGGGGAAGGATGGTGCCAAAATCCCCGACACTTCCGGCAAGTTCATTCAGGCCGAACTTTATTTCCGGTAATGGCTCCGATCCCTCCATACGTCGCTTCGTTTCGATTCGGGCAGCTTCAGGCCTTGATAATGGTTCCCACGCGCTTTCCCTCGACTGCTGCCTTCACGTTCCCGGGCTTGTGCCCGTTGACTATCTTCACCTCCCTGATTACCCTTGAATAGAGCATCATCTCGAGCACTTTTGGCTCGAGGACAAGGTCCTCCATATCCATCTCCAGCAGTTCCTGTGCGGTGATCTCGGGTATCATCTCGGCGTCCTGGTGGGTATGGGGATTTGCAGTATAGAGACCGTCAACATTCTTGACCAGCACGAGGTTTTTTGCCCCGAGGAGTTCCGCCGCGAGGAACGCCCCGGTATCGGTCCGGTGGGGAGGGATGAACCCTATCTCAGCAGGCTGTTCATAGAGCCCGTAGGGGGGTGTCCCGTGGATTACCGGAAGGACACCCATGTGGAAGAGCATGGGGAGCTCGAGAAGGTCCCCGGTATGGATCCTCACCCCGTGCCATGGTGAGAGGAGCAGGGACATCATGATTGCGTTCTGCTCGCTGATCTTCCCTGCGAGTTCTGCAAGTACCCCTGTTGGCATCCCGAGATCGAGTCCGAGATCCAGGATATGCCGCACCCGCACTCCCCCGCCGGTTGCCACCAGGATCTTATGCTCCCGCGAAAGGTTGCCTATCTCCTGGACGAGCGGAAGGACCACCTCTCTTCCGTAGTCCATGATCCCGTGCCCACCCACCTTCACCACGTTCAAGTCCGGGAGCAGGCGTATCTGGTCGCCATCCTCAAACGCGCGAAGCAGGCTCTTCCTTACGAGAGATTCCCCCTGGAGCCTGTTTGCCACTTCAAATCGTTCGCCCTTCTTTCTGTGCACGATAGTTTTATGAGATGGCATGGTAAATACAATCTACGTAAACCAACTGGTATATCATGTGTAATAATTAACAATATATACCAGGGAAGTGACTAGGTATCAGTTGGAGTGAGTGGAATGATCAAGATCTATGTCCGTGAGCGCCAGAAGGTGCGTGAGGGTGCAAAGCAGCCGATGTTTCGAATTGTCGCGGTGACGGGGGGCCAGGTGCAGATAGAACTGACCCACTTCCGCAAGTTCGAGATCGAGCAGATTGCAAAGGATATCGGGGCCGAGGTTGTATACCTGCAGGAGATCCCCGACGAAGAGAAGAAGAAAGCCTGAGTGTAGACCATCACATTTCATTTTTTAAAGTTTTACTGCAGAGGAACGCATTTTATTAGCTTTCTCTGCAAATACATGCATTGAACTGATCTCATGGCTGCATTGAGTATCGACCTCTTATTCACCGCTGCAATAAGGATCTTCCTGGAAGAAGAGCGATCAATAACGATAAACTGTTCTCTTGGAGAGATACGCATCAAGTTCCCTACTACGAGGCGGCTCGCTGAATTCCTGCAGGTCCCCCACTACTACGTCCTCCCATATTTTGCAATGATGGAAGAGATGGAACTGGTGACAAGAGCAGAAAGGATTGGTATATTTACCACTCCCAACGGTACAAAAAAACTCGTGAAGATGATGTGCAAAGACTTCAGGAAGGAAGCATCTGAGGTGATGGGAGAGCCCCTTCTCGCCTACCTGGAAGCAAGGGTCCTCTCTCACTGATATACTAATTGGTATACCAGCAGATTCCCCATTTTTGAAAATCAAGCCTTTTTAGAAGGAAGACTGATTTATCGTTTCATGGAGTGTATACAATAATTACGTCAGGCGCAGTCAATGCGCATGACAAGAGCCGGGGGCACTCTTGAACGAGATCATCGAAGGCTTCATCCGGGCAGGGGAGCTGATAATCAGTTTGGATCCTGAAGTGCTTGAGATCACTGCGAGGTCCCTTCTCATCTCCCTGGCCGCCACACTCATCGCATCACTCATCGCAATCCCCATCGGCGGGTTCATCCATTTCAGGGAATTCGGGGGAAAGCGCGGCCTGATCACCATCATACAGACGCTCTACGCCCTTCCTACCGTTATTGCCGGGCTCTTCGTCTTCCTTCTCCTCTCGAGGGTCGGGCCATTCGGGTTCCTCGGCCTCCTGTTCACCCCGACCGGGATGATCCTCGGCCAGACTGTGCTCGTCATCCCGCTGATGGTCGGAATGACCCTCATCGCACTCTCCGGAGTAAAAAAGACCCTCCAGGACGAGGTGATCTCTCTTGGTGCCACCTCTTCCCAGATCATATGGACGATTGTGAAGGAGGCGCGGTTTGCCATCCTTGGCGGAGTGATACTGGGATTCGGCCGCGCCATCTCTGAGGTAGGCGCCGCCATGATCATCGGGGGGAACATCCGGGGATACACCCGGGTCCTCACGACTGCAATTGCACTGGAGACCTCCATGGGAAACATAGCCTTCTCAATCGCGCTTGGGATCATTCTTCTTATCATCGCCCTTGTGGTCACCACTGCACTCTTCCTGGTGCAGGAGCGGTAAGATGATCGAGTTTATCCATGTCGACAAGAGATACGGGGAGAAGGTGGTCCTCGAAGACCTCACGTTCAGAATAGAGAAGGGAGAGATCTTCACCTTCATCGGTCCGAGCGGCACAGGCAAGACCACCATTCTCCGCCTGGTCGACCTGCTGGAAAATCCCTCGTCAGGGTCGATTCTCATCGAAGGCCAGGACACGAATGTTTCCGAAGGGGAACGCGTCGCACTTCGGAGGCGGATGAGCGTCGTCTTCCAGAAACCTGCAGCCCTCCGCGGGAGTGTCTACGAGAACGTGGCCCTGGGGCTGAAATTCCGGGGCACCCCCAGTGACGAGATGCACGCGAGGGTCACCGAGGCGCTCGGCCTTGTCGGACTCGATGGCTATGAAGAGAGAAAAGCGACCACCCTCTCCGGGGGCGAACTCCAGCGGGTGGCCATCGCACGCGCACTCGTCAGCAGGCCAGAGATCCTCCTGCTGGACGAGCCGACCGCAAACCTGGACCCGGCATCCACCGAACGCATCGAGAACCTGATATCCTCCATAAACGAACGGTTCGGGACCACGATTGTGCTCTCCACCCATGACATGATCCAGGGGCAGCGGCTGGCGACGCGTATCGCGGTAGTCCTGAACCGGACCATCGGACAGGTGGGGGACTCCCACCAGATCTTCTACCAGCCGAAGAGCAGGGAGGTGGCACGGATGGTCGGTGTCGAGAATATATTCGAAGGTATCGTCGCGGAAAATACCGGTGGCCTGGCCACGATCGACATCGGCAGCGCCACCATCGCAGCCACATGCCCCTATCCTGAAGGGACTCATGTCACCTCGTACATGCGCCCAGAAGACGTCATCTTTCTCCTCGAGAAGGATAAAAAGAGCACTGCGCGCAACGAGATCGAGGGGACCATCTCCCGCGTGACTCCCATGGGGCCGAGCGTGAAGATCAGGATGGATGGCGGCATCAGGATTGTTGCAGTCATCACCCGCCGTTCATACGACGAACTCGGTCTCTCGCCCGGATCTCACGTCTATGCCTCCTTCAAGGCCAGTGCGATCCATGTAGTGAAGAACGAACCATGATCAGATTTCTGGTCGGAAAGGGTTGATTTTAAGCCGCTTTTCTGGACACCACCCTATCCCTGTCGATTGGATATATCCGACATCTCCTGTCCACCATATCTCTCCCCGCTCCCGGGATGGCTACTCTTTGCATGACCGGCACCCATTTCTCGCATGCATGACAATACATGATGCAATGCGATGCATCGCCCTTGCAAGCGGCAGCAAAGGGAACTGCCTCTACATCGAGGGGAGTTCATCCTCGCTCCTCGTCGACGCAGGGCTCTCCAGGCGCGAGATCCTCTCCCGCCTGCACGCCGCCGGCGGGTCCACGGAGCACCTCTCGGCAATTCTCGTGACACACGAGCACATCGATCATATTGCATCGGTGGAGGCCCTTGCCCGCCACCTCTCCATCCCGGTCTATGCAACCGGCGGGACCCTTCTCGACCTCCTCGACTCCCGGCCGGTCCGGAGAAACCCAATCCGGGCGGTGAGAGTGGATTACGGCGAGCAGTTCTCTGTTGGGGATTTCTCGGTAGAGGCATTCGAGGTCTCCCACGATGCGCGGGAGCCCTGCGGATTCCTTGTCTCCGAAAGGGACCTCACGATAGGCTGCTGCACCGACACCGGGATGGTCAATGACCATATGATGGACTGCTTCTGCCGCTGCGACGCGCTTGTCCTCGAGAGCAACCACTGCCCCGAGATGTTGAAGAACGGCCCCTACCCTGAAGTGTTGAAGCGGCGCATCCGCTCACGCAGAGGACACCTCTCCAATCCCGACGCCGCCCGGTGTGTGAACGAGCTCTGCACGCGGGTGCACACGATCATGCTCGCACACTTAAGCGAGATGAACAATACTCCCGAGAAGGCACTCGCCACGGCCAGGCAGAGCGCCGGACTCTTCTCGTCCGACCTCGAGATCACTGTCGCCTCAAACCCGGGGAACGGCCCGGGCTGGCCCCGCGGCATCAGGCTTTAGCGTGGCTTCAGAATCGCTAAAGTAGGGATGGTGGACACCCCCCGTAGTGTAATTGTGCCCTCCTGGTCCATTGAGCGGGGCGATGGGATCTTTTCCTTCACCTGTGACCGTCGTTCACCCTGCCGGATCTCAATCATCAGCACTCAAGACATGAGCGGGGCGGCGTATCCTGGCAAGAGAGCAAGGGTTACCGGTGCGTTTTTCTGTATCGGTCAAAAAGAGGGATATGCGTTCCTGCGAATGGATTTCCCCGGGGGATGGCGCCGCGGAGACCTCACCCTTCCTTCATCTTCAACAGCTTGAGGCTGTACATGTCGATCGAATCAAGAAAGAGCTTTTTTGCGGACCTGGACCGCTTCTCGTCATCCGAGAAGATATCTCCCATGAGGTACTCGAGCACGCCGAGGTAATACCCGAGAGCCGGCAGTTTCTTCTTGATATCCTCGAGCATGAGCTCCGCGTCGGCCTTCCTTCCGGATATGATCATGAACGAGAGATCGAGCATCAGGACGATGTGGGCCGGCATCTTCTTCGAGAGGGCGGTGCTCCTGAACTTCTGGTACGCGGACTCCTGGGACGAGATGATTGAGAGCTGCAGCCCGTAGTAGACGGGCTCGAGCTCGTCGGGATGCTGCTGCATCATCTGCCGCACCACGGCCGTCGCACCTCCCGCATCCCTCCCCTCCAGCTTGAAGTGGTAGAGATCCCGGAGGAAGAACATGTCATTATAGTAGCGCTCGGAGGCGATCTTCAGGAGTTCTCCCCTCATGTCCCTGTTTCCGTCCTTCTTTGCCTTCTCGAGGCCGATCTTCAGGTATTCGGGCTCGTTCGGGAACCAGTCGATGGCAAGCCGGATCATGAACCAGAAGATCTTGTTCACCCGGAGTTCCTGGACCACCTGCGGGAACCGCAGGCGGTTCACCGGGGGACGAAGGCGGGCGAGCTCGATCATCTGTTCCCTTGCGCTGAGCGCCATCGCACTCGTGGTGGCCTTGTCAGGTTTCTTGTCGGGGGGAAGCTCAAGCGACGAGAGTTCATAATAGCAGAACGCAATCGCGGTGCAGACCATCGCATCGACCGTCCTGTACTTCTTGAGCACCTCGATCGCATCCGGGTACTTGCCGTTGTCGATCAACTTGATCCCAAGCACGATATCGAATATCGCCCTGCCGGTGTACTTCCGTTTTACCCGTGTAGCGTGCCGGAAGAGCTTCTCGATAAACTCGATATCGGTGGAACGCCTGCTCTCTTCGAGGACTTTTACGGTCACGTCGTCGATGAACCGGTCGTATGCCTGGTCAGGGATATCGGGATAGCTCTTCTCCAGGATCGAGACGACGTGGCCGAAGAAGATGGGGAGGTTCGAGTCAATCTTCTCTGAGTTCTTCTCGACATACTCCATCATCTCCCGCTTGGTCTGCCCCATCTTCTGCTCGACGATGGCATCCGGGACCCACTCCTCCGGCATTGTGTACAGGAATAACCCGTGAGAATATAAGAACCTTGATGCAGCGTGAGAGAGAACCGTTGGAGAATCCACCGGGGTGATGTGCATTCCCCCAGAAGCGAACGCTTATCCTCGCCGACAGTGACTATTCTCCACGTCAATGCAATCATGAAATTTGCAGAATTTGCCAGGATTTGCGAGGAGATCGAGGGAATATCGGGACGCCTGGAGATGACCGAGGCAATATCCCGCGTGCTCTCGGGGCTCGACGAAATCGATCTCCCCATATTCGTCCAGTTTGTGACGGGCAAGATCTTTCCTGACTGGAGCCCCCTCAAGATGGGGATCGGCCCAAACCTCCTCTATGATGCGATCACCCTCATTGTCGACGGGACCAGGAGCGACGTGATAGGGGAGATCAATCGCCGCGGGGACGCAGGATTCGCGGTCCAGGCGATCCTCGAGCAGAAGAAGGTGTCGCGCAGGTCATCGAGGGCGGCGACCATCCAGACCCCGCTCTTTTCCCAGGAACTCGACCTCGCGGGGGTATACAGGAAGCTCGAGAAGATTGCCCGCCAGGGCGGGCGTGCCTCCCAGCAGGAGAAACTGTCCCTCATCCAGAGCCTCTTTCAGAACGCCTCGCCCCTGGAAGGCAGGTACCTCGCCCGGCTCCTCATGGAAGACCTGCGGATAGGAGTGGGGGAGGGAACCATCCGGGATGCCATCGCCAGGGCCTTCTCTGTCGACCCCCGCGAGGTAGAGCATGCGTACCAGGCCAGAAACGACCTCGGCGAGGTAGCGATGCTCGCACGGACCGGAGAAAATGCCCTTCGCGAGGTGCGCATCATGCCGTTTCACCCGGTGAAGATGATGCTTGCCCAGCAGGGGACCATCGTCGGCGCGATTGACGAGAACGGGATGGTTGCCGCCGAATTCAAGTATGACGGCAGCAGGTTCCAGTTCCACAAGGAGGGAAAAGAGAGCAGGATCTACTCGAGGAAACTCGAGGACGTCACCGATGCCCTCCCCGATGTCCTCAGGGTTCTCGAAGGGGCGACGACCCACGACGTGATCCTTGACGGCGAGGTGATCGCGGTCAGGGATGGAAAACCCCTCCCGTTCCAGACTGTCCTCAGACGGTTCAGGAGGAAGCACGGGATCGAGGAGATGCAGAAGGAGGTGAGGGTCCAGCCGTTCGTCTTCGATATCCTCTACCTTGACGGCGAGACGCTGATCGACCTCCCCCTCATCGAGAGGAGGGCCCGCCTTATGTCTGCCCTCTCGGACCATGTCACGCCCCAGGTGGTGAGCGGCGATCCCGGCGAGATCGAGAGGGTCTACCAGGAAAGCCTTGCCGCGGGTCACGAGGGATTGATGGTGAAAGTGCTCTCCTCTCCCTATACCCCCGGCATCCGCGGAAAGAACTGGCTGAAGATCAAGCCGTCCGTCGACACCCTGGACCTTGCGGTCATCGGGGCCGAGTGGGGCGAAGGAAAGAGGGCCCATGTATTCGGCTCGTTCCTTCTCGCATGCCAGGACCAGGGGGAGCTTGCTGCACTGAGCAAGGTCGCGACCGGGTTTTCGGATGAGCAGCTCGCGGACCTCTATGAACTCCTTTCGGACCACGTCCTGTCGGAATCGGGCAAGGAAGTCCAGCTGGAGCCTTTCCTGGTATTCGAAGTGGGATACTCGGAGATCCAGGAGAGCCCAAACTACGAGTGCGGATATGCGCTCCGGTTCCCGCGGTTCGTCCGCTTCCGCGATGACAAGGGGATTGCAGACATCGAGACCCTTGACGGGATACGGGAACGCTATCTCCGTCAGAAGAAGTGAGCAGGGCTGGAAATCCCCTCCCGCGGGTTGCTGTTCTCATGTAAACAGGGAGGGATATTCTTGCCCCTGGCATTGACTCTTCATATGCCTTTTGTCAGGGAAAGAATGTCAGGAACCTTTCAAAAGCGCGGGTCGAACGCGCTGGTTACGCCCAATGCCCTCGCAACAGGACCGGAGAATGACAAATCACCCCGGAGGGGGTTTCCGGATCTCTGCCCTGTTGCCAATGGCGGCGAGGATACGACTGACGCACTCGTCCCAGGCAACATCTTCCCCGGGGATGAGATGTGAGATCTCTTTTCCGAGGTCGTCATCAGTAATTCCCCGTGCAACCGCCAGGACCGATCCCTCCGCGTACCGTTCCGGAACTATGTTGTCGCTGTCTCCATCAACGATACCGAGAACGGGGATTCCAAGATGCGCCCCGATATGACCGCAGACTGCAGTGGTGTCGTCTCCTACCGTCACCATCCCGCAGACATCTCCCTCGCCGATCTTATGGTAGAGGTGGTGCCCGCAATGGTCGAGAAAGATCACCCGTCCCGTGCAAGCCCGGCGTTGACCGTGCAGGGGGACTCTCGACCTGAGGCTCCCGCTCTTGCACCAGGCCCGCGTAACATCCACGGGGCCAGCCCTCTGCAGTTTCTCAAGGCCATGCTGCTTGATCCTGATGCCCGATACCGGGCTGACCTCCCCCCCCTCGGAACGGATGACAACCTCCGGACCGGTTGCCGTCCCTATTACAATCCCGTTAACAAATACCGCTTCTCCGGATACGCACCCACGAATGATCCGGATTCGCTGGTCAAAGGAACGAACAGGAGCCGTTCTCTCAACGACTGGATACCCTGTCCTCTCCGAGATGTCGGCTGCTGCCGCATCAGCCTTCCTGTTCCAGCAGATGACCTCCCCGCTTGCGCACTCCACGTGGATAAGCCCCTCCCCTCCCACGCGGGAGGCAACCATCTCTCCGAATATTCGCCCCGAATCAGGGGTCTTTCCCTGGTTTGCGAGAACACTCGGCTCATTGAGCGCCCGTATCACCACGCTCGGGGGAACCCCCATGAATACGCTCGGAATGCCGGATTCTTCCGCCGCCGCCCTTGCCATGACACCGGCGACCAGGATCCGCTTCGGGGAGAGCACCTTCGAAAGCCACCCGGCATTTCCCGAATCAAAGATCTCGGGCCCATGCAGGACCATCACCATCTGTTGGACCCCTGCAGGACAGTCTCCCATGCGGGATGCACCCTTCCGGTCATTGCATGGGTCCGCCAGGGTATCGCCTTTTTTGTTCATTAAACCGTCCCGCCTCGTGATACGGCATCTGCTGCCAGGGGGCAACGGCACTGCCGCACCGTTGGTCCGACCCGCTCACCGCCGTCCTGCTGCAGGGCCCCTGCTCGGAAAACGAACAAAATATTCCCCTACATCCGGTGGTAGTCATCGGAGAACCGGGTGATGTCGTCCTCTTCCAGATACTCGCCGATCTGGACCTCGATGACCTCGAGAGGTATCTTCCCGGTATTGGCCAGCCGGTGTTTCGTTGCGGCAGGGACGAACGTGCTCTCACCCTGCCGCAGGTGAATGGTGCGGTCTCCCAGGATTACGTCCGCCATTCCGCTCACGACAATCCAGTGCTCGCTCCGATGATGGTGCATCTGCAGCGAGAGTTTCTTGCCAGGCTTCACCGTCACCCGCTTGATCCGAAAGAACCTGGACCGTTCGAGCTCGGTGTAGGAGCCCCATGGCCGGTGCACCTGGAGGTGGTAATCGGCGATGGTGTCGCCGCGGTCCTGGAACTGCTTCACAAGTTCGTTTACCTTCTCTGTCGAGTCCATGTGGCAGGCAAGGAGTGCATCACCGGTATCGACCAGGACAAGGTCCTGCACCCCGATCAGCGCTGCACGTTTCCCGGGAGCGTAGACAAAGTTGCGCGCCGAGTCAATCATCTCAGCATTGCCTGCATTGCCGGAACCATCGTGCGGCCTGTGCTCATACCAGGCTCGGAACGTCCCAAGATCAGTCCATCCGGCTTTCAGGGGGACCACCGCCACCTTCTCCGAGTGCTCGAGGAGCCCGTGGTCGATGGAGAGGGAGGGGAGGCTTCCGTATTCGCTGATCCCTTCCCTGAACCGGGAATAGAGTTCTGGCTGGTGTTTCGCAAGTTCGTCGAAGAAGACGCCCGTTGAGAAGAGAAAGATCCCGCTGTTCCACAGGAACCCGGCCTCCATGTATATCTTTGCCGTCCTGTAGTCCGGTTTCTCCCGGAACTTGCGGACCCGTGCCCCGACGGGTAAGGATTCGCCCGGGTCAATGTACCCGTATCCGGTATAAGGGTGCGTGGGAACGACCCCGAAGGTGACGAGGTACTGGCTGGATATCCTCCTCGCCGCCGCAATCTCGTCCATGGCACCATCTTCGAGGTGATGATCGCTTGGGAAGACCGCCACGTCGCAGGCCCCGAACTCGTCCTCGACATGCTGCAGTGCCCACGTGATGGCGGGCAGCGTATTTCTCCCAACCGGCTCTTTCAGGATCCTCTCATCAGGGACATGGATACCTATCTCCTCGAGTTGGTTCCTGACGAGGTACTGGTGTGCATTGTGTGTCACCACAAATACCTCCTCGGGTCCGGATATCTGAAGCGCCCTCTGCCAGGTATCCTGGAAGAGGGAGGTGCCGTTTAACTTCAGGAACTGTTTCGGGTTGTGAGTGCGCGAGAGTGGCCACAGGCGGGTACCCACCCCGCCGGCGAGGATCACGGACTTGATGGATTCCATACGGTCAATACTCTCTTTGACCTTGTTTCCACTTATGACTTCCCCAGTTTTCGGCTCGCTGCCCAAAGGCTCATGATCTCGTGCCCGTAATACCGAGGGCGCCCCGTAGTCTCTGCATAACGTCTCCTGACACCTTTTCCTGATTCCGGCGGTCAAGGCAGAAGACCTCGACATCTCTTCGTGCCTTGAGCGCCTCTATGAACGGAGTTCCCCGGAGCGCGATGGTAGCTACCAGCACACAGGGGCTTTCCAGGACTTCCGTCACACGCATGCGAAAGAGAGGAGAGAGGCATTCCATCTTCCCAATCTCGTCGATGATCACGAGTCGTGCCTCTGCAAGCTGCAAATCATGGAGGAACGCCTCAAAACCAGGCACATCCACCCCGTACCTCCCCACATGCAAGGGGGATCGTATCCCGACGTGCGCAAGGATGCCGTTCCTGCCGCAGAAGGAGAATAGCGCAAACCCTCTCCTCTCACCCGCGTCCCTGATCTCCCTCGTCACAAAACCAGCAGGCCGGGAACCTGCAAGTTCCCGGGCGACATTTTCGACAAGGGTGGTCTTTCCGCATCCAGGTGCACCGGTGATGAGAATGTTCATCCCCGCTTCTGCATGTTCCATATCCTCACTCATGAAAAGAAGTGCCTTTCCTCCATCTCTCTCCTGCAAGGGCGACCGCCATGGAGATGGCAAGCGAGATCATGCCGTTCCACCCATGCAGCAGGGGTGCAGTGCGGGTTGTCTTAGGAGTGGTGACGGGTTCTCGAGGCGGAGATGTGCTGGCACCTGGTGTTATCTGTTGCACGGCGGGTGAAGGCTCCGCGACCAGTGTCACGGTTGGCACGCGCTCTCCGAGGTACGACCGGGCAACCCTGAGGTTCTCAGCCGCGGGCAGGTTCCCGGGGCGAATTCCAAGCGATCGCTCGTACGCGTCTGCTGCGGCCTGGTACTCCCTCATGACAAGGTAAGTGTTGCCGAGACAGAAATATGCCCCATCGTGGCGTGGATTTATCTCCACCACCTTCCGGTACACCCCGGCTGCTTCAGGGTAGCGCTGCAGGAGGAACAGCACCTCTGCTTTTCCCATCAATGTCTGGGTATTGTAGGGATCAAGAGCGAGAGAATCGTTGAAAGCCTCGAGTGCCTCCTGATAGCGCCCACTCACGGAAAGGTCCCTTCCGGCTGCCGCAAGGGCTGTGGGATCACTTGAGGAGCCGTACCCCGAAGCACTCCCTCCATCCGAGGAATCGCCGGACCCAGAGTCCCCCCCGCATCCGCAGTCATCCGCAATGACTGGAACTCCATGGACCAGCAGGATCACGAGGATGGTCGCAAGAACTGGAAGAGGGCGCCACCACATGTACTATCTCCCTCTGCGCACCCTCATTTAAAGGTAATGAAAAGAGTAAAAAACGCAGGATTTCCTGACCGTGGTATCAAACATGGGCGTCATTCGTGAAAATGGGAGGACGGGATTCCCGAATTGTCATACCCCGGGGACCTGCTTGAGTGCCACTTCGATTGCCACCTTGAGCTCTTCGTCCTTGAAGGGCTTGAGCAAAAATCCGCTCGGGCCGGTATCAATTGCACGGGAGAGGGTCTCGTCGTCTGAATGCGCAGTCAGGTATATGAAGGGAATGCCAAATTCTCTCCTGACCTGCGAGCCAAGTGCAGTCCCGTCCACTCCCCCCTCCAGGACAATGTCGATCAGGATAAGGTCCGGGACCCCTGATCTGATTCGGGAAATTGCTTCTTCTGCGGTCTGTGCAGTCCCGCTCACCTCGTACCCGAGTTTCTTCAGTCGCCATGATATCAGCTGGCAGATTACGGGATCGTCTTCAACAACCAGAATTGACTTCGTCACTCTCGCGTACCCCCTCTTGTTCCCTTCAGCATCAGGGTATCTGCAATCCCTGCGTAATTAACCTGATGATATGCGAGCATATATGGTCAATGGTCATTATTCCGTTTCACCACCCTGAACGTGCCCTTCGGAAGGAATACCTCGAACCTCGCTCCCAGACCCGGCTCCCCGGTCTCGATGATCGAGATGCCGGTGATATCAAGGATCTCTCGCGCGAGAAACAGCCCAAAACCGCTGCTCTTCCCATATCCCTTCTCAAAGATCTTCTCCTTCTCATCGTACGGGATGCCGGTGCCATCATCTTCAAACGAGAGGATGAGCCCGTAGGAACTCATAGCAGTGCCTATGGTGACCCTGGAGATGCCCCCGCCGTGTTTCAATGCATTGTCCACGAGATTGTAGAACACCCGTTCGAGGAGTGGGTCGGCATACACCTCGAGGTCACGCACCTCGCACTCGATCCTTACGGCAGAGAGATCGAATGCATGAATGGCATCCTGCAGGACCTTCTCCATGTCCTGCCAAACAGGGGCGTGCACACCGATATCCTCGTATTCCTTGGTGAACGCAACCTGCCGTTCGATATTTTGCCCCACGCGCTCCATCTTCTCGATGAACTCCACTAGCAGCGGGCTGTCCGCCTGCTCCCTTGCCATGTCAAGGTAGAACATGAGCGCAGTGACCTGGTTGAGAATATCATGCCTCGTGATACGGGAGAGGAGGCTTAACTTCCTGTTCGCCATCTGGAGTGCCTCCTCAGCCTGGACCATGTCCGTGATATCCCTTCCCACAGACTGGTATTCCCGGATTTCCCCTTTCTCGTCGAAGATCGCCTGTTCGGTCCAGCTCTGCCACCGCACCTCGCCGCCCGGCAGGATTACACGGTGCTGGCTATATCCGGTCGGGTTTTCATGGGTGAGAGAGTTAAAATGCTTTCGGACAAGAGGCATATCTTCCGGGGGTATGCGGGGACGGAACCGGCTCCCGACAATCTCATCATACGATCTTTCGTAGTAGCGGCAAAATGCAGGATTCACGAAGATATATGTTCCGTCCGGGAGGAAGCGGGCGATGAGGTCTTCCTGGCTCTCGACAATACCCTTGTACCTCGCTTCACTCTCCCGGAGCGCCTCCTCCATCCGGCGGCGCTCTGTCACGTCGCGAATCGATTCGATTGCACCGATGATGTTGCCGTCATGGTCATAGAGAGGGGAGGCTTTCCCCCAGAGGATCGCTTTCTGGCCAGCGAGCCTGGGGAGGTCTGTCTCGCCGATAAGGAGATCGCCTTTCTTGTGGACCACGCCGTAATACCGCTTGGCGATCTCTTCGGAAGATTCGAAGATGAGGTCAATAAGGATTGGGCGTCTCTCACCGTAAAAGGGGATCGAGTACTCGTAGTTTCCCTTCCCGAGGATGTCACGCGCAGGGACTCCGGTCATCTCCTCGATAGAGTAGTTCCAGGCGATGACCCTGCCTTCCCTGTCGATTGCAAATGTCGCATCCGGGAGGAAATTGATGATATCTGAAAGCCTCTGTTCAGACCTCCGGAGTGCAAGTTCGGCACGTTTCCGGCTTACCGCCT
>CAZRCH010000002.1:0-71019 GCA_964598545.1 uncultured Methanolinea sp.
GCGGCTGCCTGTATTCCTTTATGGCCGTCAGAGATTACCAGGTCGACCTTCCCCAATCCTCTCTCCTTCATCTCGGAGAAGAGGTCTTCCCAGGTTAGCTCATCCTCACAATCGGCAATTCTGGCACCCAGAATCTCCCGGAATCCGTCATTCCGGATCCCGGCAATAACAAGGAGTGCCTTGTTGTTATACCGTATTCCATCTCGTGCCTTGAAATAGGAGGCATCTACGAAGAGATAGGGAATATACGTCTCAATCGGCCGGGAGTGGAACAGATGGACGTTCTAGTCCAACTCAGCGGCAATCTTCGAGACGTATGAAGCGGAGATCTTCTCGACACCGAGATGAGCGACAATCTCCTGGATCTTCCTGGTTGAGAATCCTTGCAGATACGACTCCAGAATAGCATTTTCCAAGGCCTTCTCAATCCGCGAATACCGTTCAAATATCTTCGTTTGAAATGGGATATCGCGTAATTGCGGTTTATTGAGGATGAGATCTCCATGACGTGTCTTGAGCGTCCTCTTACGATGGCCGTTCCTATACGTTTTCCTTGAACTGGTTCTCCGGTATCTCTCAGCTCCAGCCTGCTGATCTGCTTCCTCCTGCATCACCTCATTCAAAAACCAGGTGATGAGATGCTTAATTCCCTCGTCGTTATCGGTAAGGTAATTAAGTACGATTTCCTTACGATTCATGCCCTGTATTCTCCTTTGTGCAATTCTAGGTTGGATACAGGGGGTATTCCAATTTTACATCACTTCGTGTACACTACCAAACTGCTTGACACAGCGGTGAAATTCCTCGATCTTCCATGAGATCTTTCTGAGTTCCGCGCGTCATTCTGGATTCATGAAAAGCATATCGGCAGCTCAGAATTCGGTATCTTCTTTAATAAACTGGAATAGCACGTCATTTCTTGATCCAGTAATGCAATTCATAGGTTTGATATGGCGATTTAAGGATGATATAAATTTTTTGTGGATTTTCAATCGGTACTGCAGAATAATCAAATGTTATCTTATTCTCGTGAGTTTCGCCGGGGTTTAATGAAAATGTTTCCATATCAACTAAATCAGATCCTGCATACACCATGAGTTCATATTGGATATCCTCATGTTCATATGATTTTACACCATATGTAAACGAGCTAATATTTACGTCCGAATCAGTACTTGCCTGAATGGAATCCGGGTATAGATAAAATTGAGTAAATCTTTCAGTATTGCTTCCAATAAAAAGCAGGAAAACCATAAGACACATACCAATAATAATTGAAATTACAATCGCTTTTTTAAAATCATCTGCTGCATCTGAAAAATGTTCTCTTCGTCCATTGAATCCTAACAATTTTTCTTTCATTCCGGGGGACCAAAGGTAACTGATTATCCCTCCGAAACCAGCTGACTTGTGCCTTGGATCCATTGTAGTGCCAACAGAATCAGTTTCTGTATCATTCTGGATTATTCCTTCAGGAGCCCCCGACAAAGCAAAAATATTCTCCAAAAAATTCCGTTTTCCCTGGTTTTCCCCGGGATCAATTTCAGATTTCCCATTATTCTCCGATTTCCGGGGCCAGATATTCTTAAAAACAGTTCCAATCTTATTTTGATAATTGATACCTGACTCATCATTTACAGATATCCCAATTGCAGGTTGAAATGATTCTCTAAGCCCTTCTTCCTTAAGCCCTTCACTATTAGGAGAAAATGAATTGATTGTCTCTCCAGATGCATTGTTAAGGGTAGTTGGATCCATGCGGGAAGCTTCCAGTTTCTTTATTTTTCTGATACACTGGACTGCTTCCTCCTTTTGACCTAACTTGATATAGGAATATCCCAGATTATTCCAAGCTTTAATTGAGCTAGGGTCCAGTTCAAGAGCTCTCTGATAAAACTGAATTGCCTTGTGGTATTCTCCTTCCCTGAAATATTCGTCTCCTTTTCTCTTCAATGACTCAGGGTTATCAGAAAATGGATCGGTCACTTGTCATTGATGGGTGAAAAAAGAAAATATATGTTTCTTTCATTCAACAATTCTAAAAGCTGCAATATTGTTTATAATACCACAATACGGGTTGATTTGAATTTTTTAAAGGGTAATTACCATTTCATTCCTTTGGTAGAGGATTATTATCAATTTTGATATGTTCCTGATTGATCTTTTAAAAAGAAAATTCCTTTTTCACAAATTTTTTATATGCCCATATCGCAGCTTTCCCAATAATATCATTTTTATGCACATTGAAATACATTTTCAGGGAAGGATTATATTTTGATTTAAACAGACAGATGTTTTTCGTATTTGCCCCCTGCAATTCAAATTCTTTAAAACCTTCTGCTTTTGCCTTTTTAATGAGTTCCCATGTTGAATATTCACCACTATGGATATGTCTGTCTAAATTTACACCCCCCATCCACGCAACAAACCGGTGGTTGTACTCACAGGTCACCCGGATATTTGTCACTGCAGCATTGTGGTTCACCGCATACATTTTGATATTTTGAGGGAATGTGGAAGTAAGCTTAGTGAAAAATTCCTGGCTGATCAGCGGTAATGCCAGGCCCTGTTCCTTATATCGTTCATTCAGCATAGAATAAAACAAGCGGACATCTTTAGTTTGCTCAACTGAGAGGTGCAATTTTTCACCGGATCTGATTTCTCTCCTGCAGCTGCTTTCAAATTGATTCCACAATGATTCAAGAGACTTTTCCAGATCGATTAAATAGGTATAATGAGCAGAAACGGTATAGCCCCTCCATATAAAGGGGCGAATATCAGAAAAACCAAGACCAGGGGATATTGATACATAATTTGGGGTTATTTTCTTAACCTGCTCATCTATCTCCTGAACTATTTCCTCAAGATAACTTTCTTTACTCCGCTGCTTTAAGGTATAATATTTTTGATCGAGAAGAAATCCCATATTCGTTATGGCACTGTGCAAAGATTTTGAAGATAAAAATTTTATTCCCTTGTTTCTCCAGAAAAATAAAGGGAGAACCCCCATGAGATTTTCATTTTTATCATTAAAGAAGCCGTAGGCTAGTAGTTTTGAACCTGAATGCTTTTCTGCTATCTTTAAATAATCCCATTTATGGAACAACAGACTATGGGGATTATCATCAACGAACGTATCCCATTTATTCCTATCCTTGATGATCTCGATAGACATTCAATTCTCCAAATAAAGGTTCCACAGGTATTTCATTATTCAATTTAAGGTGATTAGGTAACATCGACCCCTAACACCGTTTAGTATACCATCAAATCCACTAAGACTCCAAATAAATCTTTCCCCCGATTGTTATATCTGTGATATCCCGAATTAATTTTATATAAATTAGCCTTGCGCATACATCCACCTCAGGGCGTATCCCAGGATCCGTTCAGGGGGCAATCGGTACCAGAAAGCATGAGCAGGTTCATCGTAATCGAGACTGCTATGTGGCTTGATCTCATTGTGCCAGTGTACGACTCTTTCAACAGAACCAAATCGTACAGTTCTCCGTTCTACCTCCCCAAAGAATCTCTCGATCTTGCCATTGGTTTGAGGATGGTTTACGCGGGCTCTTATATGGCGAATTCCATGATATGCAAGAAATTTTCGGAAGGTATGGTCAGCTGTATCCGGATTCACAGACGAAACGAACTGTGATCCGTTATCGGTGAGGATTTCCCGGGGGCCCCCATGATCCTCGAACCTTCGTTCGAGAACACGGATAGTATGCTCAGTCGTAGGTCGATCGAATACCCCATTACAGGTAATTAACCTTGATGAATCATCCATGAATGCGATGAGCCATTTGTCCTGGCCAGCGAGCGAGATTATCTTCGAATCTCCCTGCCACAGTGAACATGGGGTGATCTCGCTCGTATCTTACCCATTTGCTCTGTGTTTGTTTCTTCATACAGGGCTTCACTCGTTCATGGGAGAGAAGAATCCGATAGATGGTATTATGGGGGATATGGAATTCGTATTCTTTCTCGATCTTCCCCTCTAGGAGCGAAGGTCCAAGAGAATAGGTCTTTTGCACAGTGAGGACGAATGTCTCTGTTTTATCCGGGATTGGCTCTGGTTTTCTCCCAAGCTGTCGTGGATAGGGGTAAAAACCGTTTTTTTGTAAAATGAAATGATTTGATATATCTTTTGTCTGGTAATCTGGTGATACTCGGCTATTTCCTAAACCGGTCTTCCCCACGACCACTGATTTTTTATTCCTGTGATATCCCGGTTGGATAATTTGCTCACATCATAACATAAACGTGGTATCAAATGATTTCGGGATATTACAATCCTACACAATCACCAAAAATTATATTAGGATTTTCCTTGGCATTACTGACCTCAAGCAGTTTTCATCAAAACATTAGTAAATAACTATAGGCATTCGGATCCTCCCTTTTATTGGCCGGGTCATTCAAAGAGTTCAGAAGAAAGAGTAAAGACGACGTTAAATACTTTAATATCGCTACTTTAGATGGATGTCCCGGTTTATTAAAAATGTAATAAAACTGGGTTCAGCAACCGCGATTGCCCAAGTCCTAGGTATTCTGCTCATACCAGTTATTACCCGTCTCTATTCTCCATCTGACTATGGTATCTCCCAGATTTTTATATCTACTGTCCTCATTATCGGTGCTGTTTCCTGCCTTTGTTATCATTTCGCAATCCTTCTGCCAAAAAATGACAGTGAAGCGGCTCATATTGTCATTCTCTGTTTTTTCCTGATTGTTGCCATCTCAATTATTGCGGGAGCCGTGTTCTGGATTCTTTCCAGCTGGCTAGTGGAAACCCTGAATGCTCCTGCGTTTTCTCAGTATTTGATACTCCTTCCTTTTGGAATTTTTTTTCATGGCTTTGCTCTTGTAATGAGTTCGTGGCTATCACGAAGGGTGAGATTTGGAACTGTTGCAGTATCTAAAGTGGCAAGTTCAGCGACAAACAAGCTAGTCCAGATAGGATTTGGCCTGAAGTCCCCTTCTCCATTGGGTCTTATTGCCGGATCGTTAGCCAACGACGCCTCATATTGTATTTGTATGTTGAGGGGGATGAGGAGCGACCTAGTATTTTTTAAGAAATTTTCATTCAGTGAAATAAAATCCCTTGCACGCAGGTACAGGAAATTCCCGATGTTTTCTTCAGGATCGATACTTGCAAATGCTGCATCCGTGAACGTCTCATCGTACCTGCTTGCTTTCTATTTTAGTCCGATTGTTGTTGGATTATATGCAATTGCGTATACAGTGGTACAATTGCCAGTTAAATTGATCGCTGATGCACTGGGAGACGTCTTTTTTCAGAAGGCCAGTGAAGAGAAGAGAAAAACAGGGGAGATACACAACGTCGTGCACCAAGTGCACAGAAGGTTGATCTCGATTGGGATATTCCCCTTCCTGGTTCTGATCGTTATCGGGGAGGATCTGTTCAGCGTATTCCTTGGGGCGAATTGGGCAACTGCAGGACTCTACGCAAAAATACTCTCACCCTGGATATTTATCATCTTCATCTCCTCTCCGTTGAGTAGCATATTCAATGTTCTGGAAAGACAGGGGGTGAGTTTGATCTTCAATCTCGCCATACTCGCATCCCGCATTATCGCTCTCTGCATTGGGGGGATCTTGGGAGATCCGGTCACTGCATTAATCCTCTTTTCAAGTACAGGGGTGCTCTTCTGGGGTTGGATGAACATCTATATACTCCGCAGTGCAGGAGTTAGCATCAAGAGTGCTGTACTTGATATCCTTAAGTTCCTCCTGATCGGCTGTGCCGTCATTGCTCCTTTGGTAATCGTGGGATTCTATTTCCCAGGGACCATAGGCCTGATCATCTTCGGGGGGGTTTTAGCAATTGTGTATTATCTGATTATTGTTGTTAAAGACGATATGCTGAAACAGGAGGTTATCCGATTCTTTAAGACGATAAGACGGGATTGATCTTAGGTGGATAATATATTGTAAAAAACACTCCAACTCGGGCAGATCTTAAGGAACGGGAATTCCAGCAGTACTTTCAGACAAGGAAACTCGATTGAGACCTTGTCAATACCTCTTTATTATTCTGTAACAAAAACCAGAGAGCCTGTTTCAGAAGGTAAAAATTACGTATTTGAAATCATATATTTTATATCATGACTAGTATTGGGGACTATTTTCAACGATTTGAAAATAGATATATGATACTAAGGCTAAAAGAAAAAATTCTTCTGAGGAGGAATCAAGAATTATCCTACCATATGGGGTTAGCAAAAAAGCGATATTCTGATTATGCGAATAAAAAATCAAAAAATCAAATCAAAAACGAAATGAAACTGTGTAAAAATTACTGGAAGTGTAATCCATTTCATTATTTTTTTTATGATTTGTATAAGGAAGAGAAGAATTTATCAAACCGTCAATTGTTAAATTATATCCCTTCTTTTTTCTGGTATGATCTTTTTCACAGATACTATATTCCAACCAAGGAATCAATACTTATTGATAATAAACTGATTACGGAACAGGTATTTCGCAGTCTTGGTATTTCCCAGCCTGAAACATTGTTTAAATTGATAAATGGTCGTTTTTTCTCTGGAACCATGCAGGAAATATTCTTTGATGATATCCAAAACAGAATAAGTGACGATGGTGTTCAAAAAATATTCGTAAAACCTGCAATGGGATTAGGTGCTTATGGCACTTATGTGTTTAAAAGAACTGAAAATGGGACATATATTACTAAAGATAAGATATTTTTTGATGAATCATTCTTGAAAGAGATTGGAGGAAGGAATGACTATATTGTCCAACCAGGTGTCGAGCAACACCAAAAATTATCAGA
This sequence comes from uncultured Methanolinea sp., assembly GCA_964598545.1. Taxonomy (GTDB): domain Archaea; phylum Halobacteriota; class Methanomicrobia; order Methanomicrobiales; family Methanospirillaceae; genus Methanolinea_A. The sequence continues at coordinate 6,821 of CAZRCH010000002.1, forward strand.
AATCTATCCTCACGCATTAAACACCCACCGTGTAGTTACTGAATACAGCGATGGTTCAGTGGAGGTATTATGTGCATTCCTTCGAATTGGGAGAGGGGGTGCCGATGTCGATAATGCTTCACAGACCGGAATAATGACTGCGATTGATATAAGGACGGGGAAATTGAATAACTATGCGCTTTCATACTACAATCGAGAATATTTCGAAAGACATCCCGATACAGGGTTTTCATTTAAAAATTACGACCCTGATATGTGGAAGGAAGTGCGAAATTTTGCTATTGAGTCAGCAAAAAAATTCCCGAAATTCAAACATTTAGGCTGGGATATTGGATTTTCCAAGAATGGACCTATCGCTGTTGAAACAAATCTAAATTTTAGTATAGATTCACTACAAATTAATCTTGGAGGATTAAGAGAGGTTTTCCAAATTGATGATCCTAATTTTTACTGGAGGAATTTAAATAACTCCCCTCATATCTTAAAAGGATAGTTAGCATTGTAAAATATCAAAAAAATTGGATTTTAACGATAAAAATTTTTTTTTATTGAAATAATTAACTATTAATTGTACAAAATCTCCATATTATTACAGGAACCCTTCGCCATAAGATTTTACAAAATTAAACTTGAAGAGAATGAATTTATCCTTCAATATTAGAGGGTAATTTGATGGATGTTGAAATCAATCTGAATTACCAATATTTCCCCTGGACATGTGAAATTAAAGATGAAATAAAGTACTTTTTCAAAGGAACTCTGTTTTATAAGAATGAATTACTTGATGAGATAAAGATAGGCCATCTCCTGTCAGATATGTTTAGTGACCTTAAAAACCTTGAGAAATATCTTCAGCAATTGAATGGTGTTTATTCTCTAATACTTGAAACACCCGAACGCACCATTTGTATCGTTGATCGCTTGCGGAGTTTTCCAATTTTTTATGCAAAATCCGATAGGAAATTTCATATTTCAGATGATGCCTATTCCATCAGAGACAGCCTGAATACACCTTTCAACGAATGCAATAGCCTAGAATTGCTTGTTGCCGGATATGTTACCGGTTCTGAAACATTATATAATGGCATCTTCCAGGTTGAGGCGGGGAGTTTTCTTACCTTTGATAAAGAGACTGATTGCATCGATACAGCTTACTACTATCGTTATCTCCATGAAAGTTTTTTCAAGGACACTCCGGATCTTTTAATGAACCGACTTGATGAGACACTTGTCCATATTTTTGAGCGGCTAATTTCCTCCACGAAAGGACTTCAAATTGTCGTACCTCTTAGCGGAGGGCTGGATTCTCGTATCATAGTTGCGATGCTTAAACGCCTTGGAGTCAATGATGTGATCTGTTTCAGCTATGGAAATAAAGAATGGCCTGAAGCAGAGATAAGCCGGCAGGTCGCTGAAGAACTGGATTATCCCTGGCATTATGTCGAATATACAGATGAAAAATGGTTTGCATGTTACCATAGCGAGATGATGAGGGATTATAACAGGTATGCGGGAAATCTAACCTCTTTGCCCTATATCCAGGACTTTCTTGCAATTAAAGAGCTCAAGGAGAAGGGAAATATTCCCGACAATGCAGTTTTTGTGCCAGGACATACGGACTTGTTCCCAGGAGTTTTTCTTCCGCACGATTATAAAAAATCCCAGAATTATTCGAATGAAATGGTTGAAAATGACATCCTCAAGCAGCATTATCATCTTAACCAATTTGATGGAACTACCAGACTCAAAGCAATTTTTCTGAAAAAAATTCAGCAGAGTATAGGCGATATCACAGTTCGTGATAATGAAACATGTGCGGATGCACTCGAATTGTTCGCCTTGAACGAAAGAACAGCCAAACTGATTTATAATGGAATCAGGGTCTACGAGTTCTTCGGGTATACCTGGAGAGCTCCCTTTTGTGACGGTGAATTCATGGATTTTTTCAGGCACGTTCCGATTTCATTTAGAATAAAAAAAGCGTTATATCGCGATTATGCCAGGAATCATTTATTCAAGGGATCCCTTGAATGCTTGGAACGAATCGAATGTACAACTCCATTATGCATCCCTTTCACTGCAAGAGTAAAAAGTCTGATTAAATATTCAGATATTTTAAATGAAATTGGTAAGAGAATCATCAGGCCGAAAAAGAAAGCAAATGAATATGACAAACATCGATATGCAATGTGGGGAATCATACCAAGACATGATTATGATGCCCAATATTCAGGAATTACCTACATCAACTCATTCCTTGCGTTATTATACCTTGATGAATTGTTACCCGGATATAAATTGAAAATCATCCCAAAAATTAAGATTTGTCAACAATTCCCCCATGATAAATGATATTCTATATCCAATATAGAGCATATTGCTCTCCAATTCTCATTATCAATTTAAACAGTGTTTACTCTTCCAAAATATGAATCATTTTACAATAATTATCCTTTTTATCCTTCACATTTCCAATAATTTTCGCTGGAATACCAGCTACAATAGAATAAGGGGGAACATCTCTGGTTACAACAGCACCTGCTGCAACGATTGAAAATTCTCCTACTGTAACATTAGGCAGTATCGTAACACAGGCTCCGATGTAGGCATTTCTCTTTATAAGAACTTTATTATATTGTGTAGGGATTTCTGGATCAATGCAATGAAGACTTGAGTCATGAGTAACAACTGTAACATTTGGGCCAATATCAACAAAATCTTCAATGGTAATTAATGAAGGTGATGAATCTTCCAAAAATACCATTTGAGAAATATCCACATTATTTCCAATTTTTGTACCTCTCATGCGGTACAGATTCTTTTTAATTCGACCAAAAGGAACCACCATTGCAAGCATGTGAAGTAACGTGAGGGAAAAATCCGACCATTTCTTGTAAATACATTCTAATAATTTCATAGGGTCATTTCATTGATTCAACAAAGAGTATCCACATCAAACTATCACATTATCCTTTTCTCGTAATGTTCGCCATTAATTTATAGAATAAGGATGAGTATTTCACCGCCGAATACCAAGGAGAGAGTTCAGGGTTATATTTTGATTTAAATACTCTCAATCTTGGATCGTCTCCCGCGTCCATTATTTCATAATAATGGAAGCCGTTTTCGCAGGCCCAGGATATTGCCTTCCATTGAACCAAGTCATTTGGAGAGATCCCTTTTAAATCGCTTTTTGGAACACCAACCCATAACTGCATGACATCCTTGTGGCATAAGGCTATCATTCCACCCACCCTCTCTCCCTGGTATTTAGCAATATATATTTTCATCTTCGAAGGATGGAAACATTCATACAGATCGGTAAGATATCCACTTGTCCCGGTGGTGTTGAAACCCTGTTCCTTCATTCTCGTAGCGAGTGAATTATAAAGGTATTCAAGATCGATCTTTCTTCCTTCTTCTACTGTTACACCTTCCCTCTCTGCCTTTTTTATGTCTACTCTTAATTTTCTGTCAAACTGTTCCCAAACATATGGAGCACCATGTATGAGACTTATACGGTATGTGTATAATGGTTCCAGGTTATATCCAGTCCATCTGAAAGGACGTGAGTCTGGAAGGCGTGGGGAAGATCGGATACGGACGAAATTGCACCCATGTTCGGAAAAAAGGAACCTGTCAACTCCTTCCTGAACTCCAATAAAGATAGACTCCTTCTTATCCTGTTTGAGATTATCATAATTGACGATAACGGGACCTAAATAGAGGAGATATGCTTTTGAGGGAGGAGATAATGCAATTTTCACAAAACCTTTTTTCTGTATAAATACTGGATAAATCCCTACCAGCGTCGTTCCCTTATAGCACATTAAGGGAAAAAGAATCGTTTCAGAATGTTTCTCAACAATTTTCAGCCATTTCCATGTATGAAAGAGTGTACCATGAAGAGCACTCTGAACAGCTGTATCCCATTGTTCTGCATCTTCCATGGTGGCGATATGAATATCAATAGCCATTATCAACCTTCTGCTTTATAGCTTAATGGCACTTCATATCACATCAAATCAGTGAAGTTTCTCATTCATTGGTTTTAACATTCCTGAATACAATCTTTCCATAATTCCAGCCGTAAAAGAATGCCTCTTCACTGTAAATCGTATCTGCAAATCAGCATTCATTTTTGATGAGTAATAGGTATGAAGCCGTTCATTCCCAGCTGCACTGAGAGTAATGTAATGGTTCATGCCATGCATGCAACAGAACTTAATCTCTTCCCATATGAGCATATCATTGGGTGAGGGAAGAACAGGGCTGTTGGTTTTCGGATTGCCAATCCAACTATATAAACAATTTTTGTAAATAATACTCACAACCCCTGATATAATCTCTCCATTAAACCATGCACTAAATATTTTAATATTATTTGAATAATAATCGTATAAATCAAAAAGATACTCTGTTGGGACTGTCACTTGCCGATTACTGGTCTCATACCTCCTTTTCATCAAGGTGATAATACTTTCCAAATCTCTTTTATCCCCTTGAGTGACAGAAATTCCCCTGCTTTTAGCTCTGTAAATATTCTGGCGTACTTTCCTAGGGATATTCTGCCATTCGTAATCAATCCCATAATTAATATTCCTGATATAATCATATGCTGGTTCGACAGTATAACCACCCCAAGAAAAAGGGCGTGGATCGGATAGACCAGGAGGGAGGGATATAGAAATATAATTCGCTTTAAGGTCGTTTATTAAATAAGAATCCAAACTTTTCTGAAATTTTTCAAACGTGATCTCTCTTTTATGCTGATTTTGTTTTTCACTATCAATCATTATTGGGCCCAAATAAAAAAGGGCTGTTTGCGGAGGAGGAGAAAAGACCATCCTGATCTGCATTTTTTTCATGAAAAACAAAGGAATTATTGCAGCAGGTTCATTTTTCTCATAACCGATGAGAGGATACAGCAGACTCCTCGTATGTTTCTCGACAATCTTCAGCCATTTCCATGTGTGGAATATTGTTCCATGGGGTGAAACCTCTACTATTTGGTCCCATTCTGTTGCATTCTGTTCTGTTGCAATGGCAATATCCAAAATTACTCAACCCTCATAACTATCTCTATCCGGCTTGATTCAGATGAGCGGGTTCGAATAAGTGTATCATCTTCATTGATTAATTTTGTATTACTTGAAAGTAACTCGATTTTTGCCTCATCAGGTAAGTAAATTTCAATCTCCTGCCTGGGGTCACTGCATTCAGAGACAATCTTCAGGCTTCCTTTCTCAACAGTATAATTCAAACGGCTTAATTCCCTGGCCTTCCACCACAATACTATCTCTCCGGCCCCGGTTATCCAAGCACCTTTTTTCTGGCATAAGGAAATTATTCTTTCATAAATCTCAGTATACCCAGGATATTCCAATGTATTGAAGACAGGAGGATGCCAGAGTAATGTCAGTAATCCCTGACGATTCTCAATAATATCGATGATTTTATTGCATTCCATCCACCGATCAGGCCTATCATATAGGGTAATATCCATGATGGTGAGGGGGATCTCGAGAATTTCCAATTGAGTCGCTCCTGCAACAGGGTGGAAGGGAAAACAGGTGCCAAAACGGAACCCTGGCTGATCTTTGAATCCAAGAGAGGTATCATAAAGAAGGCCCGCTTCCTCCTGGTATCGCCAGGTATTGGGGATATCAAGGTTCAGGTGGTGCTGGCGAATCCCAATAATTTTCTCTCCTGATATCTTCTCAAGTTCCTCTTTTTCCAAGGATAACAGATTAGGGTCATTAAACGAATAATAAGATCCGTGAAGACCGATCTCATTTCCTTCTTCTGATAGTCGTTGGATCAGCGTAATCGCTTCAGGATTATCTAATTCGCGGCACCGTGCTGCGTGGTGCCAGGTGTCCGGACAATGGGGCTTAATCCTGGCGCTTTCCTTCAGGAAAAAGAATGTTGACGTAATACAGTGTTTTTTATTGATCCGGAGAATTTCCTCAAATGTCCAGTATGGCTCTTTCCCCATTGTTTTCTGTAAAAGTGTTGAAATCTGGTTTTTTATTCCCTGGATATCGCCCTTTCTCGCGTATCGGAGCGGGCGTGTTATCCATTGATATGTCTTTTTCAGTTCATCTACATCATGGGTGAGACAGATGGCAAATCTTTTTCCCTCCGGCCAATATGCTTTTCTGACCAAAGGAAGGCCCAGGGCATTACATCCCTCTAGGATTGCTTTGAATATGAAATTTTCGTAGATGTCAAGGAGAGGAATTTGGGATATCCTGCTTTTTTCAAATTCATCAAGATCTTCTCGAATTTTTTCAAGATTCCCTGATAAAATAAGTCCAATTTCATGGAATATATCAAATCCGAATACAATCCTATTATGGAATCGTGTAATGCAGGGAAATGATTCCCCCTCATTTTCGTAAAATCCAATTGTTGAATCCCCTTTACCTGTATTTTCTGGAATTTGAAAAACAGGGACTTGTGTGTCAAATGCATTGATGATCCCAAATCGTCTATTCCGAACATTGCTATCTTTTATGCAGATTGAAAACTCTCCTCTCTGATCATTACCACATTGAATGCAGAAAGACGTGGTTTCGCCTTTGTAATAATCAATCGGAATTCCTGTTTTTTCAATAAAATGCCGAATACCCTGTAATCTTAAAAAATCATCGGAGGAATTCAGAAGAGATATCATGCCAACGTTCTCTTTATGTTCAGATAATCTCTGTAACTTTCAGGATATCCTTCAATAAAATCGATCATCCATCGCGTAACGTCAACTTTTTCTTTCAAAAGTGTATCCCTTTTCTGTTTCCATTCGTGTTTTGCATTTTTATTCTTAAGAATGGTGAGAGCTTTCTCTAAAGCCTGCTCCTGATCAGGATAGAAATATAGCAAATCATATTTATCCCTTAATTCAAGAAAATTTCCAGAAGTTTCTCCTGTCGGCTTGCCAGATTTATCTTTTTCAATATGGATTGCCGGAGTACCTAAAATCGCCGATTCTGCAGCCATTGTTCCACCTTCACCAATATACATAGATGCAAATGCAAGAAGGGAGTGTAACTTCTCTGGTGGAATTTTCTGTAAATCTCGAGAGTATGTGTCACCGAACCCACCTTCTGAACTGATAATTAATCGACCAAAATTCTCCAATTTTTTAAAAAAAATTTCTCTTCTTTGAATTCCTTGCAAACCAATGTCATGATGAGCTCCCCACGAAATCAATCGTGTAATAATATACGGTCCATCATTGAGATTGAATTGATCTAAAACTTCAGGATCAGGTCTGAAATAGTTTGGATGTAAATACGCCAATTCTTTATAACCATTTATTTTCACATGATTCTTACCAAAATTCTTTAAAAAGCATTTTGGTGTGCAGACGACATCAGCAAATGGCGAGGCGATCATATTTGCAAAATTCGCCTCTTCCGTGTCTGTAAAATAAATAGAGGGAATTTCCAGTATCTTTCCAATATGAGTAATACCGGGCAAACCTATTGCTACCATGATGTCGGGTTTATATTTTTTTGCAAATTGGTAGAGATATAAATCAGATCTCAATAAATCAAGCATTTTCCCGGTAATTGAGGTAGAAAAATACTGAATGGCCTCATATTTTAATTTATAAATATCCAATAATTCAAGATTCACATCTTTTTTTCTGGCTATGATCCGTACTTCATGACCCCGGGCATTCAGTCCGTTGATTATATTTTTAAAGAAATGAACGTGTGCAGGATGACCTAAATGCACTAATACCCTCATTGGTTCACCCTAATCTTTATTCGTTTATTAAGCATCATTAATCGATAATTTATTGCATCCTTCAATGAAGGGGTAGAATGATAATTTGCTTTTTCTGGGTCATTGCGTATCAGATGATATTTACCCTTCTCAATTATATCAAGGGATTGAAGCACCAGATCTGGTGCAATATCATACCCCTTTTGGGTAAGGGTTAAAAAGGTATCATTTTTGTCGACAGAGAATTTTTTCTGGGCGATGATATCCCCCTGATCAACTTCAACGGTTACAAAATGAATTGAAACGCCCGTTTCTTTTTCTTGATTAAAGAGCACCCAAAAAGGCGTTAATCTCCCTCGGTTCCGAGGTAAAAGTGATGCATGCCTGTTTAATACACCTATCTTAGGTATAGAAATGAAGCGTTCACTTAAAATTTCTTGGGCTTGATTAATGATGAGATCAGGTTTTATGGTGTTTAGCTCTTGAATGAATTCTTCACTATTAATGGATTCAACCTCCCAAGTGGGGATACCTGCATTTTTAGCTTTCTGAATTATTGAAGGTGACCTGATAATTATGAAAAATCGAGAGAGATAACATCTAATCTTAAAATTAAGCATCAAAAGGGCCATTCTCAATGAACCAAAAAATCCCATAATAATAAATAAAGTGAAGGCATACCCAATGTTGACCCTTCGTCCCTTGGCTTTTAATCTTCCACCTTTTGAGGTTGCAAGACCAATAATGTCATCCTTCCTTTTCGCAATGATTTTTCCAATAAAAGGATTCATATAAACGGGCTCATCCATTGTCGTGATAAAAATTCTCATTTTCCTGCCCTGGTGAAATTTTTTGCATAATTGCTCACAGTCACAAAGTTAAAACCATGTAGTGCACATCGCCTTAACAATTCATCTATTAAATTCACAGATTTCAACCCCAAGTTATTCAACTTTAAATATTGTCGGATTTTATCCGCAAACAGATATTCAATAAAATTGGCAGATCTTCTTTCTATTTTAATTTGATTTGGACCATTTGAGATATCTAAACATTCATTAGGATGAAAAATAAAAACAACCGGTTTTCCTGTTCTATCTGATTCAAAAAATAAAATCTTTTCAAGGAACCTGATTGTCGATGGTGAAATCCTCATGGTTGTACCAATATAAGGAACAAGAAATGCAGATATAGGGATTTCAAGTACTGTACGTTCGTCATTTAAGAAATAGGGTTGTCGAGATGCGGTGAGCCATTTCAGCTTTTGTTTTGATCCAAACGTAAATGGGCCATCAAATCGCTGTGGGCAAACAGAACTATCTGTGGTGAAGCCAACATCTGCAAGGGCTCGAATTGTATCTTCGTTAATTCGTAGCGCCGGCGCCCTGAAAGCATTAATCGTTCCAGCAACCGATTCGATAATTTCCTTTGCCGTTGTGAGATCTTGCACCTGTTCATCATAGCTGAGAATATCAAAAGCCCTATCTACCTCATGGAGATGGCCATGACAGCCAATTTCATGCCCATGGCCTTTTACGAAATCAATCGCTTCCGGAACAACTTGTGCTATCTCACCAGTAAAGTAGAAGGTCGCTACAGCATCATGTTTTGCCAGAACCGAAATCAGACGTGGTAATCCTTGATGAAACACCTGCTGCGCTGTCTCGGGGTCGCACCTATTTAAAGGAATCGAGAAACTCTCGACGTCGATAGTCATGAGAAAGTCCATTGCGCTTCACGACCTTGGTGCTACCTCATCACCCACTTGATCACTTCAAACGCCTCGGCATACTTCTCCTCGATTTGGGTTCCCCTGGTCAGTGCCAGTCCCCTGATAAAGTCACGATTCAGGTATACACGACTCTTCTGGGTCTCGTAACACCCGAGGGCTTCAATCTTCCGGGCAATATGTTCCTCATCCAGCCGGATGAAGGCCATCGTGTTGAAGGTGATGTTGTTCCATGGCTGCTCGTAGCCAAGGATGGTACATCCCTTGAATGCCCGTAACGTCTCCTCGCGCACGGTCTTATGGTCCTGGTGGGTATCAAAGGAGGAGGGGGTAAAGACGAAATCGGGGGAATACTTTTTTCGGAGGTCGATCAGCGTATCGAGGATCTCCTGGCGGTACTGGGGAAATGTCCTGACCTCGAAATCAAAGAGGACGGTCTCTTTTATTCCAAGGACCCGGGTTGCATTCGTCACTTCGCACCTGAGGATATCCGGGGGATATTCGGGCGGGATTGATTTTTCACAGCAGGAGAGGGCGGTGTAGATCACGTCGTCGCCTTCTTCCACGAACCGGGCGATGGACCCTCCGCATCCAAGTTCGCCGTCATCGGTATGGGGGCTTATCACGAGGATTTTCCTGGTCATTGGCACGCTCCCAGCTGCACGAGCGATGTCTGGATTCCAGGAATCGAGGCCGGAGCAATTCCCTGGCCGCCTGGATAGACGCAGTCCTTCTGCAATCTCAGGATCTTCCCTTTCTTGGTAAATTCCCCTTCATCTATCGCGTCCTGCCAGGCAGATATGAGATCATTTTGTTCGACGGATACGAGAAGGTCCAGGATCGAGGGGTTGATTGAGAATAACCGGCGTGTAATGTCAACCTGGGTCCGGGCCTGGGTCAGTTTTCCGGCCAGTCTCTTCCTGGTCTCCTTGTTCTTCTCGTCAGGGCCGAGGTCATCCAGCTCAAGGGACAGTCCTTTGATGTGGGATGTGATTCTCTGTGCGAGTGCATCATCCATGAGATCCGAATCCTTCAATGAAAAGATCTGTTTCACCTGGTAAAGTGCCTTCTTCTGCAAGGGGCCAAGGTAATAATCCCTCCCTCCCCACGCAAGGGTACAGGGAGCATGAAACCCGATCTCTTGGCTTATTGTGCTGGACACTGCTCCGTAATGGAGACTTCCGCCGGTCCCCGAGATGAAGATTGCAACGCCGAGCCCTTCGGAAAAGGCCAGGTTGCGTGAGATTGCCGTAAACCCCAGCCTGTCGTAGATCGTCCCGAATGTTCCCGCATCCGGATCCATGTCGTACAGGTACTCTTTCCCACAGGCATCACATAATGCACTCCAGAAAGAGGATTCGGTCTCTCGTAGCTCCAGTTTCCTGCCGCATGTGCAGTGATACCAGAACGGGACATGATCGGGAGGAAGTGGGGAGAGCCCGATGGAGGGATTGTCAGCGACGGCACGATTATGAGCGTCGATATATTCGCCGCGGTTGAGAACAAGTCTTCTCGCCTCCTCGGCAAAGATGTGCCCGTTCTGGACATCGGAATACCGGAAGAAGAATATCCGGTCAAGGCCAAGGATCTCACGGCAGATTGCAGTAAAGATACATGCATTGAGGTCGGCAAAGTTCCTCGCCCCGCCGTAGCATCGCTCGAGCAGGTCAAAGATGCGATCCGTCCTTTCCCGGGCACCCTCTTCCAGACCCCTGACCCCCTGGATGGATCCCAGGTAAAAATCCCTGAGCCTGCCCATCTTTTTCTCCCAGGTGTCACGGGTGGGTGTATCCACGCAGCAGAACTGTTTCCAGCGGTCCTCTTCGGAGATTTTGAACCCTATCTTTTCAAAACCATCCCGCGTCACTGATGGAACACGGTTCGAGAACAGGAGAGGCGCCGTGGAGAGGTTCTGGTCGGCAAAACCGAAAAACGCAATGGCAGGGATATCGTTGTTCATTGCGGTCCCGGCCAGCGCCTGCAGGGCGAACACCTTCCGAAAAATTCCAGGATAGGGGAGAAAGTTCGGCTGGTGCCCTGATTCGAGGACCGCAATTTCCCCGTTCATATCCGGGTGGTGCGGCTCCTCCATTCCAAACTCCTGGAAAAAAACGGATGAGGCATCGATCAGCGTGCGTATATTGTCTGCCTGCCGCTCATCTACCCGTGCCTTTTTCATGACAGGTATACATACCTGATGTCCCATGGAAAAAAACCCTGTGTGAATAGGTTCTCTCAACTACTGGGTGATGGAAAAGATTAATTCTTTTCTTTCTTTTTTTCGCTCTTGTGAGACGACCGAATATCTTGTATACGAGAAATGAATTTTTGCACGATCTGTTGAAGAGAGGAGAATACCTTTGTCGAGGCGAACTTCTGCCACCATTTGCGTAATAATCCCCCCTTGATCAAAAAGACCTGTATCGCATAGATGACTGCAGAAAATGCAACGATCATCCCAATCACGATCAGGATGTTCTCGGTGGTCACCGGGAGACCCATCTTGACATCCCAGAAGAGGACCCCGAGAATGACCGAGAGCAGACTCAGCACGAAAGTATACGCGAGCCGCTCGATATCCGAAAGATCCTCCCTGGCAGGAAACAGCGCCCATGACAGGGCGAAGCCAGGGACAAAAAGGACCAGGATGAACCCAAAAATTACCCGGAGAATCTCAAGAGGGCCCATTTTTCACAATCTCCTCTACACGAAGAACCCTATGACACAGAACACTGCGGTCAGTGCGAACATTGCTCTCGTCGCCTGTTTCTCAGTCACTTTATAGTAATAGGGCAGGACCCATTTAAGGGTAAGCGGGTTTGGAACTTCGAGTGTCCCGTCCTCCCGTTCCCGCCCGAATTTTGCCAGGGGATATTTCCTGGTGTTCAGTCTCCAGTAAACGTACATGAGGAAATTTACGACATGGGGAATGAGCATGATGAAGCCGCTGACCACGAATCCCTCCACCACGATGAGGATCCCGATGGTGGCTCCTATCGACAGTGCTCCAATGTTGCCCCAGAACATCCGGGCCGGATATCGTTCGTACCAGTAATAGGCAGCAACCGCTCCTGTCACGCTCACGATAAACAGGACATTTGGGATATTCCCGAAAAAATAGGACTTGAGGAGGAGGGTGATGAGGATCATCGCGGAGAGACCGGGCGCAAGCCCGTTCAGACCCGAATGCATGTTGACGAGGTTTGCAGTAACCGGGATGTAGAGAGGGAGGATGATCTGAAGATAGAGAACGCCGAACTCGACGGAGCCGGCAATTGGAAATGCAATAGTCGTGATCGTGATGAACGGAATAAGGAAAAAGGAACAATAATAGAGGAGGATCAGCTTCGCCGGCCTCCCGATGTTGATGATGTCGTCGAGAAGCCCGAAAAACGCGAAGAGAAGGATGACGATCATGATGGCATAGTTGATATTCTCGATATATTTGTAATAGAAAAGGGAGAGGATCGAGAGGGAGATGAGCGAATAAATGATGATCATCAGGCCTCCGTTTGTGGCCACATCGGGATGATTGGCTTTATACATGTCCTTTACGAGGATCGATTTTTCCGAAAATTTCTGGATTGCATAGGGCATGAAGAGATAGAGGCCTGTAAAGGGGATGATGAAGAAGAGGAAGAGCATAAACTCAAGCGAGGTTAATGCCGATTGGAGATCGAACATTCTATAGATATTATCAACAAAATTCTAATATAGATTATGTTTTTTGAGATGAGTCCACATGTAACTTCCTCCGTTCATCACAATCTTTTTATTCAATTGTTCAGAAGCTTAAATCCGTGATCCAGTTTTTTTACCTGGCCATCCTCGGCATCATCCAGGGTGTCACCGAGTGGCTTCCTATCAGCAGCGAAGCCCAGACGATGGTGTTCATGATCAACTTCATGGATATTTCCCCGTCTGATGCGCTCTCCTACGCGATATTCCTCCACCTGGGAACGCTCTGTGCAGTGCTGCTTGTGTTCCAGGAAAAATACCGGGAAATCCTGAATCATCTCTCGTTTGACTACCAGCTCACACGAATAATCGTGATCACCACCATCGCCACTGCCATTACCGCGGTCCCGTTATACCTCGTCCTGAAATACTACGTCCTCGAGCTCCCGCTTGGAAACGTCAACATCATCATCGGGGTCCTCCTGGTCATCACGGGAATCCTCCTGAAGGTCGCTCACCAGAGGGGAGAGCGGCAACAGGAAGACATCGGGGACAAAGATTCTATCCTGCTCGGCCTGCTCCAGGGCCTTGCCATACTGCCCGGGATATCCCGGTCAGGGATCACCCTGGTCACGCTCCTGGGGCGCAAAGTCCACCAGGAGACTGCTCTTGAGCTCTCGTTCCTGGTGAGTGCCCCTGTCGTGCTCGGTGCAATTCTCATTGACTTTCAGGACATTTCGAGAATTCCTCTTGTCAATGCGGGTATTGTCACGCTCTTTGCGTTTCTTGCAGGCATCTTCACCATCTCGATCCTCCTGAAATTTGCCCAGAAAGTCACGATGTGGATCTTTGCCGTCGTGCTCGGCCTTCTTACGATATTCCTCTCGCTGGCATTCATGTGAACATGATCGTGAGGAGATGCCCCTCTGGATTTGATATTTCTCACAAGTGCTCCTCCCTGTGCGAGTGAGCCGTGTATCAACAATTAATATCATTTGTTCGTATCATTTTTTAGGTAATTTTATATAATATTGCACAGTATTACTCAAAAGAATATCATTGATATCCTGGTGCTGAAGTTCAGGAATCATTCCCATCGATTTATGTGGTATGGGGGGTTTTGGAGGAAGTTGAATGGATGTCGGCGTGATCGGAACGGGCATGATGGGGCGAAACCACGCCCGTGTGTATTCGGAATTGAAGGCGGTGAACTCGCTCTACCTGTACGACATCAACACTGCAGGAGCGGTAAATGTTGCACAGGCCACCGGAGCAGAGACCTGCCAGAATGTAGGGGAACTGCTGAGAAGAGTGGACGCGGTCAGCATCTGCGTCCCCACCCAGTTCCACTACGACATGGTACACCAGGTCATGCAGCAGGGAGTGAATTTCCTTGTCGAGAAGCCTGTCTGCATGAACTGTGCAGATGGCGAACGACTCCTCCGGGCAGTGCCTGACGATCTGATCACCGGCGTCGGGCATATCGAGAGGTTCAACCCCGTGGTGGCCGAGATCAAGCGGATCATCAGGAAGCCGTATTATATCGAAGCGAAGCGACACAACCCCACTTCGTCGAGAATTACGGGAAGCTCCGTCGTCGAGGATCTCATGATCCACGATATCGACAACATCTTCAACCTCCTCTTCCCGCAGAAGTGCCACGTCTATGGCCAGGGCAACGACGATGTCTGCAGCGCGTTGTTCAAGATCAACGGCACCACCGGGTACATATCCGCAAGCAGGAAAGCATCCAAGAAGATCAGGATGATCTACGTCGAAGAGGAGGACTGCACCATCGAGGGGGACTTCATGTCCCAGGAGGTGTATGTCTACCGCAAGCCCGAGCACTACAGCCAGGAGAACGAACGGTACGTGCAGGAGAACATCATCGAGAAGGTCATGGTCAACAAGGTGGAGCCGCTGAAGGTTGAACTGAACACGTACCTCCAGTGTGTAAAGGCCCATAAACCATTCCCGATCACCCTCGAGCAGGCGGTGTACAACCTCATGATCTGCGAAAAGATCAAGCAGGGATTCACAAGGAAATACAGGGATTCCTCGTTTTTGGCTGCCCGGTCGTCTGTCGGTCACCGGGCAAAGGTTCCTGTGTCGGGCCGCCCGGCATCCGGGACAGTGGTTCCCCCGGCAGCATGACACACTTTTTTCGAATCTATTAAATAATGGTTAATATGTGATATAAATAACTCACACAATAGAAATTATTATATAATAGTATTAGATAAAGGTCCACTTGGATTCATGAAGGAGAGTGGATACTTCCATCGTGAAACCAAATTTGAAGGAGGGATTATGAAAAATCTGGGGATTCATATTTCAATTCTTATCCTGCTGCTCGTCATGGTGTGTGCAGGACCCGCTGCGGCGGATGACATTGATACTGCAATCGAGAAAGGTGTCGCATGGATAGCAACCCACCAGAATCCTGCTGGGTACTGGTACTCGACTGGCAATGGTGTCGGTTATACCGGACTGAACGTTCTCAAGCTGGAAGATTATGCATGGGAACAGGGAATCGATCCACTATCCGATGCCTATATCTATAAAGACCAGGTGAAGAAAGGGCTTGCGTACCTGTTTTCGCGGGTTCAGACAAGTGGAACGCATAAGGGTTCCATCTATGCCAGCACACAGTGCTATGAGACCGCGATCGCTATCATGGCGATCAGCGCGAGCCGGCATCCTGAGATGGACAGCGGCATTCCCGACGGCCTGGGCGGAACACTGACCTACAAACAGGTCGTCGAGAACGCTGCTGACTACCTTGTACGGGCCCAGGTGCAGACCGGGACATATGAAGGAGGCTGGAGGTATTCTCTGGGATATACAAGTGCTGACAACTCGGTATCCGGCTGGGTCACGTTAGGGCTTGTCTATGCCAAGAACCTGTTCGGTGTCCCCATCCCGGCCACGACCCTTGCAAAACTGGACAAGTGGATAGATTATATCCAGACCGATTCAGCGGACTGGAAAGATGGAGGGTCCGGTTATCTGGCACCGGGGGATGGCTACGTTGATTCCTTCAAAACCGGAAACCTGTTATTCCAGTGTGCCATGGTCGGTGACACCGTCACAACTCCCCGGGTGCAGAGAGCAATCAGTTTCATTGAACGGCATTGGACCTACAATTCCTGGGATCGCGGATGGCATTACACCCCGCATGGGAACATTGACTACCAGACAACATTTGGCATGATGAAAGGGCTCGAAGCGTTCGGCATCGACACTCTCAACGTTGGTGGAGATCCCAATTTTGACTGGTATGGCAATTTCTCAACAGAGATCATCATCAAGCAGAACGCGGACGGCAGCTGGCCGAGTGACCTTTATGGGAATACCTACCTGACTACCCCCTGGGCATTGCTGACACTTGAGCGGACCGTGGAGATCCCCGCGACATTCGAAGTCGCAAAGTCAGTTGATAAAACGACCATTGATGCAGGAGAGACGGTAACCTATACCTACCTGGTGAAGAATACAGGATTCAAAGACATCCTTTCGTTGGTGCTGACCGACAACAAGCTCGGCGTCATCGCGGGACCGGTGAGCGGCGACGACGACAATGACGGGGTGCTCGACCCCCTTGAGACATGGACCTATTCCAAGAGCACAAAACTCTATGCTACCACCACCAATACCGCAACTGCCGAAGGAGAGGACAACCAGGCGAATATCGTGACCACCACCAGCAATGCGGTCACAGTCATCGTGAGGGGAACGGCCGTCCCGGAGTTCTCATCGCTCCTGGTCCCTGTCATGCTCCTCGGGGTGATTGCTGTCTTTGTCCGATACGCAAAGAAGGAGTGAGAGGGAGCAGGAATAATCCCCCTCTCATTCTCCGATGAAAAATCCGGAAACCTGAAGGTTGTTCCTCCGACATCTTTCATTTTTCGACGAAACTGCATCGACACAGGAGAGTCGATGGGGAGTGGAGTGCAGAGAGAAGGTGCTTTCTTACTTAAAAAAGGTGAGAAAAACAGAAAGAACAATAGGAAAGGGCACTAATATTCTTCTTCGCGTTGGATGAAAGCGAAGAACACGACCAATGATCCAAAATTCTGGAAAAATTCTGGAAATGCGTTCTTCAGGGGACACCGGTATATCGCAGCATTGCGGTGCTTCTTCAGGGCAATAGAACTGGACCCCGGGTACATTGAGGCCTGGAACAATCTTGGTTATACATATTTTACACTCGGAAAAATCGAGGAGGCAGGAAAATGCAACAAGATAGTGAAGGAATTGCGCCAGAATAAAAAACAGGCTGTATTTCCGGTTGCTCCTCTTGTAAAAAACACAAAAACCGTCTCTTTCCCTGCTGGCGATGCAACAACCGTCTCACATCCGGTTATTGAGAGAGAAGCCGAATCCCTTCCTGTAAATAATACGAAAAACGCCTCCTCCTCTCCTTTGAATACAAAAACGGTCTCCTCTTCTTCTGTAGAGACAAAAATCGTGCCCACACATATAATTGATACAAAAGCTGCCTCCTCCCCTGCCGCTGATGCAAAAATCCAGGCCAAACCATCAAAGCCACAAGGAAATTATATAAAAACTGATGAATCTACTGTGAATACACCCACTAAGCCCACCGATTTCTGGGATGAACTGCTAAACGAGATATTTGAACTGAAATAGATACAACCATCGCCGCGGCCGGGTTTATTCCTCTCAGTCAGAAAATAGGTGAATGCCGAAATACCAGGGTCTCCCGGGTCAGGTGCAAGGGATAGAAGAGACGAAATCGGCTGCAGGAAAAATACGCATAATTATGTAGTCTCCTGTTCAGTGAGATAATATGAAACCCACATATGGACTCCTTGTGGCCACCCTGATCTTCCTCTCCCTCGCGGGTGCAGGATGCATGTCAGAAAAAAAGACCGATACCGGCTCCATTCCCCAGGGAGCCTTTGACTGGAACGGGAAAGGCGTCGATGCATACGCAAAGGAAAATTACACCGAGGCGTTGGAATTCTTTGACAGGGCAATCCAGGCAGATCCTGGATTCTCCAAGGCGTGGAACAACAGGGGTATGACGCTCATCCAGCTCGGGCGGTACGAGGAGGCTGCAGCAGCATTTAACAGGACCCTGGAAATCGATCCCCTGTATCCCGGTGCAAAGGAGAATCGTGACGCTGCGATGGCGATGTCCTGAGTGTCTTGCCTGACACCGATTATCCCTTTTTTAATTTGATCTGATGAATGAACGAATCATTGAATAGGAATATTTAAATATTATAGAGAGAGAGGATTAGACGTTCAAGGTGTTTATTCAGATGAGGCACATACATTTGTTTCTACTGGCCCTGGTCCTCGCGATCGGCATGACCGGGGTTGCCACGGCCGCGCTTCCGACGCAGGTGAATGCAAAAATTTCCGACACCGGCGGGACTTCGATGCCGACTTCGGCCTCCTATTACTGGAAGGTTGAGATAAATTCACAGACACCACCCGATGGCGACCTCCTCCCTGGGATATATGCCGGCTGGTGCGTCGATGCCCAGCATACCATTGCCCCGAGTACGTATAACTTCAAAGTTTATTCAAGCCTTGATCCCGCCAAAATGGAGGAAAATTCCTACCTGAAAACCATCCCTGACGGGAACTGGAACAAGATGAACTATGTTATCAACAACAAGGCTATTGCAGGCAATAACGCACGGGCTATCCAGGCAGCCATTTGGCACTACGACGGGGGAGTCATGCCAAGTGGATATGGCACCTGGGATGACTCATCAGATTATTCCGCGATAGTCGCCGCAGCAGATTCGAATCCTGGGTTTGTACCGGTGAAACCGCAACTGTATGCGGTCGTAATTGTGCCAATCAAAACAAATGGAGATTGGACCGGTGAACAGATCTCCCTGATCGAAGTACAGGCTCCTCCTACGACAGTCACTGTCCCTGAATTCCCCGCAATGTTCCTCCCCGCGGGGATGCTGATCGGGATGATCTTCGTCGTCTCGATGCTGAGGAAAAAGTCTTAAGAGAGAAAAGGGTTCATTTTTTTTTAGGTTTTTCCTTGTAATGGCATAGTGAATTTTTCCTCTGGCAGGTACTATTGTATCCCGCTCTTTTCTTCGGGGAAACACCAATTCTCGAACAATAGTTAATTCTCTTTTTTCGGTTCTGAAAAATTTTTTAAAGAAGAGCATGCTCTTGTTGACCACAAAATCTGAGGTACGGTATCCCCATACCGGGTTCTGCAAATCAGGTTTGTTGAACTATTATCCGGATTGATCAAAGATTCCTGAATTCCCCTCAATTGATCGAAATTCTTCAAAAAGGCCTATACATAGCACTAATTACTCATTCTTCTTCCCCTGGAACAATATCGTGCTGAAGATTACCGGGATACGGTTGAACTCGCTGAGATCATGGATTCTCATAGAGAGAGAATATATTTTGATGAAGTACCCTATTTCACGACGATTCAGAAGTTTTTTCAACGTATCCGAGCAATTTTTTTACCCGATTATTGAACCGGCTCATGAAAATAATCTACGATCTGGGCGGGAGGATCCATTGCGCCGCGATCAATTCATCCGGGTTCACCAGATTCTATGCCAGCCACCACAACTCATGGAGAACCTGGGAAGACGAGAAAGCGGTTCTTGAAAGCACTGATCTTCGTCGATACTGGTTAAGGGGTCATCAGTGGAATGAATATTTCTCGACAACCCAGTTCATGATATCCATCTCGTTAAAAAAATGCTTAGACAATGTCACAGACCCAGAAAATCTGATAACGATGTTCTGGATGAAGAATATGATTCAGAAAATATTCATGTATTTACAAGGGATACCCTGCATTCGCACTCACTCATCCCGGTTTAATCCAAGAAAAGAAAACGTATCTCAGGATATGCCCGAAATAGACTTGCTCAATCCTTCGATCTCGAAGGATATCATCAACGAAACAAGATTGACACTGTATTCTCGGTCCTGAAAAAGAAATACGGAGAATTTCTCAACTTTAAAAAATATCGGCTTCAAGTGAAGGAGATCAAATTGACGGTGATTCTCAACAACATCTCACGAATGATTTCTGCTTATATTCTTCTCATTCTGATTGAGGGATCCTACAAAAGCGCGGTTTCATTTCTTTCATTGTTTAAATCTAATTACCCAAAAAAAATGTTAAATTTCTTTTCTTGTCTTGAGGCAGTACGCAATGCACATCAATCCAAGAATCATTCCCACTGGCAATACCATGGTTGGGAATTCCGGAACACTTGGCGTGCAATCGCCAAGGACCGTCTTTTTCACTGTTGTCGTGCCAAGGAGCACCCCGTCACCATACACATCAAGGTAGATAGTGTACGGTCCGCAGGCATCAAGCGGCACTGTGATTTCTACTTCGAACGTATTTGTCGAACCCCAAGCAACATTGTAGTAGTGCACCGGATCGGAAGTAATAACCCAACCAGCAGGAACCGGGTCACGGGCTTTAAGTGTCAGATCCTTGATGGGAGCACTGGTAGCTGCATTGATCTTTTCGACAATGTCTTCAGCAATGGATGTTGAATCGTAATCGAAGCGTGTGCCTCCGGTTTCGTCGGCCATATACTGGAACGACGTTAACGCATCACCATACCCTGTGCAGTCAACTGCAATTACTATGATATTATTGTCGGCAAGAGACTCGACAACTGTGACAAAGTCAAGGTCATCTGCTGTTCCCATAACCTCATCGCGCCCCGGATCGCCTCCACTGGTTTGCGTCAGTCCAATTGAAGCACCATTGGGCCATGAATGGGGCCATGCATCGCCAAAGATTACTACAATCTTTTTCGCGTCAGCACGCCAGGTGAAGGACTCCTTGGCCTCATAGAGTGCACGTGCATAGTCTTGTGGCCAGTCCCAGCCGTTCAGGATTTCAATAGTATTCAATCCTCCCTGGACAGCAGGCATGGAATTCGTAAGGTCCTGATCAAGTCTCCAGGCATAGTCATCCCCAGCACCATATGTGTCACAATAGCCATCAGCACTGCAATAGTAATTGGGGTAATCAACGAAAGATCCAACACCGAAGTTGGTGTCAGGAACGCTGCTTCGGACATCAGCCATAATACCCGCAGCATTCGCTTTTAACGTTGCGAGTTGATAACCCATGCTACCTGATGCATCAAAGACGAATACTACATCCCCTTTAGGCGATGTGGAAGGCAGTGTTACAGTGATTGTGTCTTCCTCAGTATCACCTGCAGCAAGAGTGTCGGTGATAACCGACGGTGTGACAATATCTGCCATGACAGATACCGGCACAGATGCAAGTAAAAGGAGGAAGACAACTAATATGGATGTGAATTTTTTCATCGGACACCTCCAGTTTGTTTAATTGAACATAATATACCAGTAGTTGAACTACCGAAGAGGTGGATTTAACCTTATTATTAATAAATATTGTGCTATTGTGATTCAAGTCTAATATCTAGAATTAAATTTACATATATTATCCTTTCGCACCCATCCACCCCTGGGCGTATCCCGGGATCAGCTCAGGGGGCATGCATTCTGGTATCGACTGCCACCTGCACAAATCCTGGGTTATGTATCAGAGTGGCTTTATATGTAAACGAAATTCAGGATAACACAACATATCTATTATGCGAAATCCTGACTGAATCGAGGAAAAAATCAGAAATATTCAAGTATTTTATCCTTCCCTGCTCGCGGTTGTATGTGGATATCGATATAACTCTGATGGCAGTGAAATCTGACCTTCGACGTCTGGTGGTGAATATGATTTGGGAACCAGTAATGCTACCACCTCTGTAATATTCTCATCTGCACCTTCCATCAGGATTTCACATTCCCAAGTACCGTCAGGTTGTATTGTTATTTGAGAACCATCCAAAGAAGGTTGAGGACCCCACCAATTATTATTTACTTTTTTATATGTAATAATAGAAATTTCTGCTGGAAGGACTCCCTCTACTTCACCTTTTATAATATTTGAGCTACCGATTTTTGAGAATGAAGTAATTGAAATCGCAATCTTTGGTGATGAAGATTGTGTGGTTATTATTGGTGATGTTATAGATGTTGGCGTCTGGGTGGATGTAACGTTTGGTTGATTGCCTGCGCAGCCTGCTATCATGGCAAACAAAACCATGATTGAGGAAAGTACCAAAAAAACAAAAAATTTTTGCTCCATAAAATACAGTCACTCTTCAACATTTTAAAATTATTCAGCTCCATTGACATTCTAATAAATCAATAAAATTTTCTGATTTTTGAGGAATCGGTCACCCGAACATGCAGTGCATATGAGTGTGAGTACCTCAACTTGGTTTTAAAAAATACACCTCTTGAGGTGTGGGTTAATACTAATAAACCGGGGAATTTCTTATGTCGTCTCTATGATTCGAAAAAGGTTGTGAGTATTTTTCCCTTTTTCCGTTGTGTTCATCCTTACCGCGCCATATACCACGGATTGGGATGAATCATAAGGGCGATTGACTTATCCTCTAAAAAAACATAATGTGTACTTGGATAAATTAAGTGAATCATCCAATAGGTATATTTAACTATTGAAAATAAAAAAAAGTATTACAAGGTGTTACTCTGTGCGAAGATCAATAGTGCTGATACTCATTCTCTGCCTTGTCATGGTCTCTCCTATCCTTGCAGGGAGAACCGTAACAGAGGTGCCCGGAAATCCCTCTGTATCCGAGGTATGTCCCTTATCCTGCGGGGAACTCACAAAAATTGATCCGCCTCCAGATTCAGCAGGTTCCTACCCGTATAGCGTGACTACATGTGAAGGAAAAACCGGGAAAGTGATCATAACCACCTACGATTATGATGAAGACCAGCCCACAAAATTCAACTGGAAGAGCACCATTCCCATCAACTGCGTGATTGTGAAAGGGGGCAATAACGCATTGGTCTACCGTTACGATCCGGCAGTGAATGCAGATACAGGCCTCAGTGGTCCCGATAATGACAATAACGAAAAAATATACGCAATAAGCCATGCGTCATTCGGATCCCCACCTATGCCAGTACCTGAATGGCCAATTCTTTCAGTGGGACTTATCAGCATATTCGGAATCCTCTTCCTCATCGCATGGCGGCGGGAACCGTAGGGCTCATACCATTTTCACGCGTTCCTTTTTTTCTGAAAACAAGAATGATGTAGGTTGCAACAGGTCCGGCGCATGAAAATGCCGGAGGAATTTTCATAGGAAATCCCAATCCGCGATTTTCATTCTCCATGGGTGTGTCCCGGTGAGAACCACGTAGTTTCTTTACACAGGAATTCAACCGGTTTTTATTAAGAGGGACAAAAGGAACATACATGAGATGTACTTCTTCAGCCACCTGTTCGTTGGCCTGCTCATTGGCATCGCCTTCTTCTGGTGGACGCGAGACAGGTGGCTGATACCCGCGTGCGCACTTGGCGCAGTCCTGCCGGACCTTGTTGACAAGCCGCTCGGGTTGCTTCTCATGAACGGGTCGCTCTACCTGAGCAGGTCATATTTCCACAGCCTGGTGTTATTCCTGGTCGTTCTTGCACTCGGGATCCTCTTCTGGTATTCCCAGAGATCTTACCTCATATTAGGGGTCGCGGCAGGCATGTTCTCGCACCAGGCCCTCGACCAGATGTGGAGGGAATACTGGAACTGGCTCTGGCCCTTCTATGGACCTTTTTCGGGAGGTATCTTCGAAGAATATTTGCTGGCCCGGCTCTTCGAGGTATTCTCAAACCCGCTTGAGTGGATCCTCGGATTGTGTGTCATGGTGGCATGCCTGCTCCTCTTTATCAGGGGGGAATCTCTCCTTGGGGAGAGAAAAGAGAACCTGGTCTTCCTTGCCATCATAGCAGTGGCAATGACCATTGCAGGGATGTTATTCCTTTCGTACAATTACCACCTCGTGTGATCCCTGCCTTGGAATGCCATCGTATACCACAATTATTCACGGTTTTTCCTTGACCGGTCCATATGAGGAGAGAGATAGTGGGGGTTCGCAGATTCGGTCACGAAAATGTGGGGGGAAAGGGTTTCCCTTGCGAAACCGCGGAGGAGGAAGGTAAATAGTGAGCAGCATCATCCCATGAGCACGTGGTCGTTCTTGTCGCCGCGCCCGATACCCTTGTAGACCCAGCCGTCCCGGATGAACCGGTCGGGATCGACCACGTTCCTCCCGTCGATTACCACCGGGCGCTCTCTTCCGCACAGCAGTTTCATCTCGCCAGGGTCGAGCCCGAAATACATCCGGTGTCCCGTGAAGATAGCCACGGCGTCTACGCCGGATAGCGCGGCTTCAAGATCGTGCAGGATAGCCACCATCCCCTCCTGCCGGACGTGCGGGTCATGCACCCTCACGTCTGCACCCGCGCCATAAAGGAGGTCCCTGTATACTGCCGAAGGGGTGTTCCTCGCATCGTCCGAGTTCGCGATGAACGCCCAGCCCAGCAGGGCGACCCTCGCACCCTGGACAGCGCGCCCCGCGCGCTCCAGTCCCTGGCAGGTAAGGTGGAACATGTGCCGCGGCATGAAGTCGTTGATCTCCCGGGCGAGGACATAGAGAGACTCCTTTCCAGGGGGATAATCGAGCCTCTCTTCACACTGTTTTGCCCCGCGTTCGAGGTGATAGGTATCCTTCGTGAGGCAATGACCCCCTACGCCCGCTCCAGGCCAGAGGATGGCACGGGTCACCCCTTCTTCCTTGAGGCTCGCGATCCCCGCGCGGACATCGTAGACATTGATGCCCATCGCCTCGCAGTACAGCGCGAGCTCGTTCACCGCGGCGATCTGGAGGTCACGGAACGTATTCTCCGCCGTCTTCGTGACCTCGGCGGCGGTCGCAGTCATCGGGATGATACTGCCGGTGGTCAGGATCGGAGAATAGAGTTCGGTTGCACGCCGGGTACTGGCCTCGTCGATGCCGCCTACGATCCGGTCGTGCTCCTGGAGGTTGCGGATCAGCCTGCCCACCATCACCCGCTCGGGGGCATGTGCCAGTGCAAAGTCCTCACCGGCTGTCATCCCCGATTCCCGCTCCAGGATCTCCCTCGCGATCCCTGCCGTGGTCCCCGGGGTGATCGTCGACTCCAGGACTACAAGGGCGCCCTCGCTCATGTATCTGCCCACCATCCTTATCCCTTCGAAGAGGGCGGAAAAATCAGGTTCCAGGTCCCGGGAATTCAGAAACGGCGTCTGGATGGCAAGGGTGATCGCATCAAGACCGCCAATCTTCGAAAAATCAGGGGTACAGGAGAACTTCCCTTCCCTGACCACCCGGGCAATCAGGTCATCGAGTCCGGGCTCTTCCCCTTTCAACGGGTTCTCACCGCTGTTCAGCATCCCTATTTTATAGCCGGAGGTCGGGGAAGCGCGCTGGAATCCGTACACATGGGAAAAGCCAGGTACATCTGCGAAGAGGGCCGCCGCGGGAATTCCCACGTACCCCATCCCCAGGACACCGATAGTTTTTATCGGGCCTTTCTTCCCGAGCAGACGATCCAATCTGTCGGGGCCTGTGCTCCTCATGCGGGAATTCCTCCATCATCCACGGGAAATCGCATTCACACACTCCACTATCTGGCGCCTCTCCTCGTTCGTCACGAGGGGATGGACCGGGAGGCTCATCACCTGCCCGCTCAGCATCTCGGATACGGGGCATTCCGCCCCGCTGCTCCTGAATGCCGGCTGGCGGTGAAGGGGTATCGGGTAGTGTACCGCGGTCCCTATGCCTTTTTGCTTCAGGTGCTCCATCAGAGAAGTCCTGTCCATCGGGCATCCGCCGGTCACACGGACCACGTACTGGTGGTATACGTGGCGGACACCCGGCTTGACATGCGGGGGAATAATACCGAGGGCATGGAGATTCGTGGAGAAATACTCGGCATTCTCGATGCGCCGCCTGTTGAACCCCTCGATTTTTTCCATCTGTGCGAGCCCTATTGCGGCACCGATATCAGTCAGGCGATAGTTGTATCCAATGCAGGAATGGAGATATTTCTCCGTCTGCCCGTGGTTTATATAAATCCTCACCCTGCGTGCCAGTTCCGTGTCATCAGTGGTGACCAGCCCACCTTCCCCTGTCGTCATGTTCTTGGTGGGATAAAAGGAGAAACAACCGGCAGTCCCAAGCCCCCCCACTCGCGTCCCATGGTATTCTGCCCCGTGTGCCTGTGCCGCGTCCTCGATGAACAGGATATCGTGGTCCTCGCAAATCTCCTGGATCGGCCCGATATCCAGTGGCTGGCCGAAGAGATGGACCCCGATGACTGCACGCGTCCGATCCGTGAGCAATGCAAGGAGGCTATCCGGATCAAGGTTGAACGTGGTGGGAGAGACATCCGCAAAGACAGGAGTTGCACCACACATGCTGACGCAGGACGCAGTGGCAAAGAACGTGAAGTCCGGGACGACCACCTCGTCGCCGGCCTTTATCCCGGACGCGAGCAGCACGGCATGAAGGGCGGCAGTCCCGCTGTTGACTGCAACTGCATGCGCCACCCCGCAATATTCCGCGAATTTATTCTCGAATTGCTCCACGACAGGCCCCTGGGCGAGCATGCCGGAACGGAGGACCTTATTGACACTCTCGACCTCCTCCTCCCCAAGGAATGGTTTTGCGACCGGAATCATGTGATTCGCCTCATCTGGTCAGGTAATTCTCTTATTCTCGCGGGAGCTCCAATCGCGATGGTGCCGGGGGGGACATCGCGGGTCACTATTGCCCCCGCTGCCACCGCTGCCCCCTTTCCAACCCGTATCCCGGGCAATATCACCGCACCGGCTCCAATTACCGCGTCATCCTCGAGAACCGGGCCGATAAGGTCCGATTTTTCACCGGGAGGATAGCGGTCATTCGTAAGAACCACATTCGGACCGATGAAGACCCTGTCATGGATCTCCGTATTCGTGGGGACGAACGCCATGCTCTGAATCCGGACGTCGTCTCCCATGCGGGAATACCCTTCGATGATTGATGCGGTCCCGATGGACACATGATCTCCGATTGACATGCGTTCTCTGATCAGTACATTGTGGCCGCACTGGAACGAATCGCCGATGACGACATCACAGTATATCACCGAGCCTGACCGAAGCACCGCATTCCTGCCTATCGTGACCCCTGGAAAATGGGTTTTCCCAACGTTCTCCCTGGAAGGAAATCCAAGCGTGACAGGCTCAAACACGACCAGCCCCTCTCCAAGGGTATTCTCGCCGTACAGCATCAATTATAAAAATCCTCCTCTCAATTGATACGATTCCGATACAATTGGTTTTTATTGAATCAATTAATACTTGTTGATCACGTGATTTTCCCCGATTATCTCCTTTTTTATTGGGCAGGAGAATAGATCCAGGACCTTCCTCTCCATATCACCCTGCATCTCCTCATTCCCACCTGACCAAGCCTTATCACTCCACAGAAAGAACACAGATCCATGGTCTCCATTGCCGAAATCCAGGCTGCTTCCCTTCTCCTGGAGGGAAAGGTGATCCGCACCCCCCTCGTGTATTCCCCCACATTCTCGGAGATGACCGGTGGGGAGGTGTACCTGAAGCTCGAGACCATGCAGAAGGCAGGGTCCTTCAAGGTCCGAGGGGCGGCCAACCGGATATTCGGGAAAAAGGATGAAATCGGCAAAGGCGGCGTGATCGCGGCGTCTGCCGGGAACCATGCCCAGGGGGTGGCAGTGGCCGCCTCGATGGCAGGCGTCGCGGCCACCATCGTCATGCCCGAGTGGGTCTCGCTCGCGAAGCAGGAGGCCACGGTGGGATACGGGGCCCGGGTCATCCTCAGGGGCGGCAGCCTGGAGGAGAGCATCGCGTATGCCGTGCAGGCCGCCCGCGACGAGGGGATGACCTTCATCCACCCCTACGATGACCCGCTGGTGATCGCCGGCCAGGGTACCATCGGGCTCGAGATCCTCGGGGACCTGCCGGACGTCGATCTCGTGGTCGTCCCGGTCGGGGGCGGCGGGCTTATTTCAGGGATTGCCACTGCCGTAAAGTCCTCCCGGCCGTGCACGCGGGTGGTCGGCGTCCAGGCGGCAGCATGCCCGTCGGCGACCGACGCCCTCCGCCAGGGAGGCCCGGTCATAGTCGGGGCCGATCCCACCATCGCGGACGGGATACGGGTGAAACGGACTGGCGACCTCACGTATCCCGTCCTCCGGGACCTTGTCGGCAGCGTGGTGCTCGTGGAAGAGGAGGCCATCATGGGTGCGATGCTCCAGCTCCTCGAGCGAAAGAAAGTCCTCTCAGAGGGGGCGGGGGCAGCCCCCCTTGCCGCACTCCTCTCGGGGCAGATCCCCCTCGGACAGGGGGAGAAGGTAGCCCTCGTGATAAGCGGCGGGAACGTGGATACCTTCCTCCTGGAAAGGATCCTGAAAAAAGGCCTGTATGCAGGCGGGAGGATGGTGCAGCTCGCCGTCACGGTTGAGGAAGGCGCCCATTCCCTCCCTGCGCTCCTCCAGGTCCTCGCACGTGCCGGCGGGGTGGTCAACCGTATTGATCAGGAACGGAGCGCCCCCGACCTCCCCGTGCACCAGATGCGGGTGATACTGGAGCTTGAAGTGCGGGGTCGGCCTCATCGGGAAGCGTTGATTGCCGCGCTGTACGAGGCTGGCTTCGCTGCACGACCCTTCCCGGAGGGTTACTGAGGTCCACCTGGAGGGACCCCACGTGGACCGTGGCAACCCGGTGCGCGTCGTGCGGCGGTGCGCGGAATGCCAGGGTGCCTGACACGAGGTCGAGCCTGTCCACGAGCCCGAGGGCGACCACCATCATCTCGGCATCGCAGAGTGCGATTAAAAGATCCCTCCACGACTCCTCCCTGAAAGACTCGGGCATCCTGCCGTGCACCCCGAGCCCCGAGAGGAACCTGGCATGCGGGATGGCATTTGCAAAATACTCCGAGAACCGCTGGAAGCGGTAGAGACGCCTCCAGTCGCGCTTCCGCTCCACGACCTGCGGCGGCGCGGCACACTCGATGATCCGGATCCGGGGATGGCGGCGGAAGTTCACCAGTATCCCCTCGAGTTCAGGCCCGCGTTCGAATCCCACTACCAGTTCGGGCTGGAGGAGGTCGATCATCCGGACATGGAACTCCTGTGCTGCCGGCTCCACCACCCACCCGGGCGAGTCCACCACCAGGAACGCCGCCCCCTCCTCCCTCGCCCGCTCCTTCAGCCGGAGCGCCCCGACGAGCTCCTGGACCATGTGCCCGCTCGGGGTCACGGCTCCCACGAACCTGAGAAAGGTTGCCCGGGGGCGGTCGACCGGGTCACGGAAGAGGGCCAGGCCTACTGTCGCAGGGGGCCCGAGGGTGGACTGCCCGATATCGCAGTCAAGAAACCCCGCGAGGGCCACATCGGCCAGCCGGGCAGTCAGCCAGCGGCAGAACGTGGTCTTTCCCCTGTCCGCGGCACCGACCACGTACACCGTCCCCGATCCCCTGTCCCGGAGTGCGCGGAGCACCGCTTCCCACTCGGTGGGGATCACTATATCAGACGCCACTCCACTCTTCCTCTTGGTGCTCTTTCCTCATAAATGATCAGACTCGCTCCCCGGCAGACCCTCCATGCAGGATCTCGTCATGCAGAGGATGTTCTTTCCCCCTGCGTACTCGTACGTGACCGTGTCCATGAGGTTGCGGATAAGATGGACCCCGAGCCCCCCGATGGGGCGGTCCTCCACCCCGCCGCTGAGATCAGGAGCCTCCACCGCGAGGGGATCGAAGGGATGTCCGCAGTCGATGATACAGACCGTTGCGGCAGTGGGGGTCACGGTGCATTCCACTGTCACCTCCCCCTCTCCGGGCGCATAGGCATACCGGATGACATTGGTGCAGGCCTCGTCCACGGCAAGGTCCATCTCGAAGATAGTCTTCTCGGGAAAGCCATGCTCCCGGAGGAGACTCGTGACCATGCTGGTCAGCGCCTCGAGGTGCCCGAGCGTCGCAGGGACAGTCAGCCTATGGGTCACCCCGCCGGTCATGATCCCACCTTCAGGACAAGCAGCGTCATGTCGTCGTACTGCGGCGCGTCCCGGGTATGGGCCGCCACCTCGGCCTGGATGGAGGCCAGCGCCTCGCCCGCGGTGCGATCTTGCAGTCCCTTCACCAGGTCCGCCAGCCGCTCGTCCCCGAACTGCTGCTGCGAGGCGTCTTCTGCCTCTGTCACCCCGTCAGTGTAGAGGACAAGCAGGTCGCCTGGGAAGAGCCGGACCGATCGCTCCTCGTAGGTCGCCCCGTCGTCAGCCCCGAGCGCAATCCCGGACGCCGGGAGCTCGATGAGGGATCTGTCCGCCCTTGCAAGCATCGGCGGGTTATGGCCGGCATTCACATAGGTGAGCGTTCTTTCCGCAGGGTCAAGGATACAGAAGAAGAGCGTCACGAACATCCCCGAGCCTGATTCCCGGCAGATGAGGGCATTCGCGTCGTTCACCGCGTCGCATGGCCGCTGGTGCCATGCGGCGCTTGCGCGCATCACCGTGGACGAGAGGGCCATGAAGAGCGCGGCAGGAACTCCCTTGTCCGAGACATCGGCGATCACGAGGCCCACCCGCCCCCCGGGAGAACCGAGCACATCGTAGAAGTCCCCTCCCACCTCGCGTGCGGGCCGGCTCTCCGCGGCAAGTGCATATCCAGGGAGCGTGGGGAGGGAGGGGGGAAGAAAACTCTCCTGGATCTCCCTGGCGATCTGGAGCTCGGCATTCTTCCGCTGCAGCTCGGCCTGGTAGCGGTCACGTTCCCTGCAGGTCCTCCTCTCGTTCTCGAGGTTGAGAGTGATGAACGCAAAGACGAACATGCCGGCTGCATTGGCGGCGATCATCGGGAATGCCGCATTCGAGACGAGCTCGACCGCCTGGGAGAGGGGGCGGCTCAGGAGGAGCACGAGCCCCATGTGCATCCCCTCGATCAGGACAGCCCCCGAGACCGCGAGGAGGAGGCCGGGAAAACGCCTGTGGTTGGCAAGGTTGATCATCCCTGCAAGGAGGCCTGCGAGAACGGTCGCAAGCGAGCATGAGAATGCAGTGAACCCACCCATGGTCATCCGGTATCCTGCCCCGATCAGCCCTGCGCCGATTCCTGCGACCGGACCTCCCACAAACCCGGCCACCATCGGGCCGAGGTCGCGGATATTGAGGGGGGCTCCGAGGATATCGATCCCGCTCTCCGAGCCATAGATGGAGAGGATCCCAAAGACCAGGATAAGGATTGCCTGGTTCTTCCAGGAGAAGACTCCCTCGAGCACCTCAGGATAGAAGCGGGTCCTCGTCAACAGGTAGGCGAAGATCACCACCACGCACATCATCTGGAAGAGGATGATGAAATCGGTGACCACTTCGGGGAGCATGGTATCAGGCGGCGGTCCAGCGATATGCGGAGACAGCAGTCATCTTGCCGGGTCTGCCCCGAGCGCCTCGTCAAGGCTCCTGAAGATGGGAAAGAGCCGGTTGAACCCGGCGATATCGAAGACCTTCTGGATCTCAGGCGCAAGTGCGGTGAGCTTCAGCGCCCCTCCCGAGGCTTTCAGCCTCTTCAACCCGGAGAGCAGCACGCGCAAGCCGGCGCTGCTGATATACTCGAGGCCCGAGAGATCGACCACCAGCTGGCGATCTCCCGCATCGATCAGGCGGTTCATATGCGCCTCCGCGTCCGGGGAGGTGGTGGCATCCATGCGTCCTTTCAGGAACAGGACGGGAACATCACCCCGGCGCTCCTCCGCAACCTGCAGGATAGTGCTCATTGAGGAATCTCTCTCTTGCTCATCCCATATGAGCGTAGCGAGAGCGGCCCCGCGACAGAGGATATAACGCTGTTTCGATTGGAAACATGAGGGATCCTGAAAGGGCAAATATCCTGAAAAATCCTTTGTTTTTGCATTTAAAGCCAAATTGGGATTAATTTTTGATACGGGGAAATATCCCCCGTCACGTATCTCAGCATCGTGATGTTTCAGTAATGGACCCTGAAAGAGGTTTGGGGAATGGTCCTGAAAGGAAAAACCTATCGCTCTTTTCGTATAGCAATATATGGTTTATTGACTTTCCGGACACAAGACCGGGTGGCAGGCAGTGCCCCAATATCCAGGGGTATAATGCAAAAATAAGAGCAATGACGGAAGAAAAGGGCACCCTGGAGAGATCAAATCCCGGACCGTCGGGTCGAAAAGATATGCGCCCTTTCGCTTCCCCGATTCCACGCTCCCGGAAAAAAAGCCTCCCGCTGTTTTTTGTGGGGGGACTGAATCGAGGTTGTTGTCTCGCATACCTATTCAGTCAATGAACCGCCGCCGTTTCCACGAACCGAATCATAGTTCCAAACTCATCCTTGCCACATCGGGGGCACTATCGGCGGCCGAAGTGCCGCCTCCAGGATCGATTGCTGGAACCTTCGGGGTAATTCCGGGGGCGGCGGCGGCATCACAATGCGGGGTGTGGGGGCGGAAAGTCCCTTCAAAATGCATACGGTTCGTCAATTCTGTCCACAAATGAGAGCGAAGAGAAAAAAACCACCGTCTTCCAGAAAAGCCTGCGTCGTGACCCGGGGAGAATGGCTTACCCCTGCTCGCTCTCCGGCCCTGCACTCGGCTCCGGTTTTTTGTCGCCGGCTTTCCGCTCCGAGAGGGGAAAGAACTCCTGGTACACCCTTTTTCGTTCTTCCAGGTCTGTGTGCAGGTAGATCTCGGTGGTCTTGATGGAGGTGTGCCCCAGGTTCTCCTGCACCACCCGCAGGTTCTTCGACCTCCGGTAGAGCTCGCTTGCATAGCTGTGCCGGATCTTGTGCGGGGTGATCCCTTCGGGGGCGTACTTCCTGAAGATGTGCTGGACTGCCCTCGGGGAGATGTGGTGGCCCTGCTGGCCGCAAAAGAGCGGCCCTTCGATCCTCTTGCCGATGAATGCGTCCATCTCCGCGAGAGTGTCGGGGTCGACGAACACGATCCGTATCTTGCCCCCCTTTCCGCGCACCTTGATAGTCCCGTCCTCGAAGTCGATGTCCTCGATATTGATCCCGCAGAGCTCGGAGACCCGGACACCGGTCGCGTAGATGGCCCGCACGATCAGCCGGTCGCGGACATCCTCGATGGAATCGATCAGCCGGAGCACCTGGCTGTGCTTGAGGTACCGAAGTTCCTGGCCCTTGATCTTTGGTCGCTCCACGGCAAGCATGGGGTTGGTGGAGACCGCTCCCTGGGAATACAGGAAGCGGTAAAAAGAACTCAAAGTGGAGATGATCCGGTGCAGGGTCTTGGGCTTGTACGTCCGCATCGAGGTCACAAACGAGAGGTAATCGTCGAGGAGCACCGGTTCGACCTCCACGCTCGTCTCAACCCGGGCTTTTGAAAAGTCCTCCCAGTAGATCATCAGCTTCTGGGGGTCGATGTTTCGCCGGAGCCAGACATAGTAGGCGAAGTGCTTGACCACCTGCTCGTAGCTCTGGATGGTCCGGGGGGAGTAATTGCGCATTCTCAGGTAGTGGCGGTAGCGGTTGAGCCATTCCGAGAAAAATCCCCCCTGCATGCTCTATTCTTTTTTTCCTCGAATTATATACTTTTTGCGCAGAATACACATTTCACGACAAATGGCTTTCGACGGGATCAGTGATAGGAAAACAAGTGTCCGGGGGTTGACCTGTACCAAGTTGCACATGGGATCCCTGTGGAGGGCATTATGTCGGCAAGATGGCGGGTTTCAAAACTCGAATTTCCCGGGCTTTCATTCGGTCGGCGTTGGAAAATGTGCCGGGCGGCAGTATCTTTACCTGTTTCAACGAAATTGCGTCAATAGCGTGGCGTATATGCATATATCCGGGATCCTGGAGCACCCCCTGATCCCCGCTCTTACTTGTCATTCCGCAACCACCTCTTCCAATCGTAAAGAGGAGGGCACAAGGAAAAATACACGAATCACGACAGCACATCCAGGCCGCGGCAGTGACGACCACTCAATCAACAGTGATGCACAGACCGCCGTTTCGTGAGGGGCGCAGTTGAATCATCACGCAATCTCAGTCATGAGAGCTATCTCCGGTTGTTCATCCTGTCGAGTCCCGGGATACCACCGGCTGACGGGGGATTTCTCATCTGAAAACCCGCTTCCACCCGGCACGGGAGGCATTGGAGAACCTTTCGGAGGATGGCAATTATCATTCGCCGGGTAGGTCTTCGTGAGTAACCCCGGGGAAAGAACATGATTCCTTTGATGCATCTCTTTAAAACCGGGCGCCCCGATTCCCCACTGCACGGGGGGGTTGCCGGATATCTGAGGGCAGAACCCTGCCCCCTCCATCCAGAGCGCCGACGCTCCGGGCACCAGGACTTGAGGGCCGGCCCCACAGAGGCCCCCCGCGTATCGAAAAGGAAAAGAGGCGTCCGATATTTACCCCCCAAGGATTCCTGGTCTTGGCCCATGTGTCACTCTCCTGGCCCCTCTGTCGAGGGAGCGATTCCATCGCACGGGACCATGCCTCCATGAATTGCCTGGCGTGCGACATGGGAATGCGTGTTGACTCGGCATCAGGATCACTCCCATGAAGGGAAAATCCCGATCTTACAGCGCCTTTCGATCCCAATGTGCCCCTGCAACTGCAAAGATGAGGGGATTTCTCCTGGTGTTGGGGGGAAATTTCCCTTCCCACCCTCATTTCCCGTGCGCGAGAGCATGCGGGGAGTTTGAGGAAGGCCACCTGATACATCTCCCCAATGGGGATCATCTCGTCTCAATCTCCCCGGTAAAGGGGCCTATGCCGCGCATACGCAGCAAAAGCGGTTTTTACAGAGCCCGGAGTTTCCTTGTCAGTGTGGAATGAGTGCTCTTGTGCCTGCTTTCAAAGGGGTGTGGGGAGACAGGAACGGGGGAATACCAGCATTCCATTCCGGTTCACTCGAAACTGCCGCCAGATTAACGAAGCATGGGTGGGGTTCTGAACTCATTCTCATGATATAAAAAGAGCCAATGGCTGCCAAAGCGCCGCCTCCAGTGTTTTAAAGTGGAATCTTCCTGGCATTTCATGGACCATCAGAATGCCACGCCTCGATATGTGCAGGAGTGGCAAGCCCCCGGAATTCGCATCCTGTTCATCGCGCTTGCCCGCAAAACAGGTGTATACAAGATCTCATGGTTTTGCCCTCTGGTTTTTCAGTGAAAGAGCCATGCAGCGGAAGTGATTTTTATTAGGGTATAGTGTCAGTTTTACCCCCAATCTTGCGATGAAATCACTGCAAAGAATTCGAGAAAATCCACTCAATCAAATACTGGCAAAAAAAGTGAGGGGTTTTTGGTCTCGTAACCAAATGCGATTCACCCCGCCGTCCCCCGAAAATACCGCGGGGCTACCGCCCTCGACCCGGGGCGACCTGCGGTCACCTCAAGATTCACAATAATACTTGAGTATTCTGAAATAAGTTCAGTGAGAGCGCGCGGCGGCGGGCCAAAAATTATGCATATTGGCCTTGAAAAACGAAATTATCAGATATTATTCCCAAAACAGAAAGGAAATTCGCTTTGATATAACGGGATTATTCATTTGGATCGATAAAAAAATGAGGGCTAGATTGCCACCATACCCTTTAATCGTATTCTTCAACAGAGAAAGACCTCCCTCCGCGTTTCTTTATCCCCACTCGCGTTTCGCGATATAGAACCCGCACTAGGAAGCGTGAGAGGGAAATATGAACAGCCTGGAACACTGAATCGCGTCGCGGGGTCGCCATACGGGGTGGTCTAATCTTCGTGCAAGAAGTGCAATCCGGGTCGCGTATGCGGGATAACGGTCATCCGGGCTGATTTCTGCACACCCCCTTCATCTGGGCCTGATGCCCAACTGCTCCCTGCGCACCCTCTCAATCCGGGCATTCCGGGTCTCCGCCAGAGTACCACAGACCTGATTGAATGCGGCTCTCACCAGGCAAGAGGGGGTTCCTTACTCACGGCCCTCCCCTGCAGAATCCCCGGAGTGAGAGCGAACCGCCTCGGTTGCTTCTCCCACGGACCTCACACGCGGGATATTCACTTTCACCCTCCACGGCAGATGCTTTTCTAGGGTACCTCCTCAACATAGGAAGTGTCTGTATCAATGCCACCTTGAGGATACAGACATGGGCAGAAACGCCCATGGAATGGTACTCTGCCAATAGAGACCTGGAATCACGGGGGGATCCCGGTACCCCCTTTTTACGGGATCCCCTTCTCTTTTCACCGGGGAAACCCTGGAACTCGTTCCCCATAATCGCGCATAAAACCATCTGATATCAATTCAGGTCATCAATTGAAGATTTTTTTTTCCCAATCGCGGATACCGTGCAAAAAATTCATACACCGTATGTTGCTATATGTTATCTTGGGGACTGAGGACCGCCAGTGAGATGAATAGCGCGATATTTCGGGAGATCTCCATGACACGCATCACCCGGAATGGGCGGGTATGGACTTATGATGCCATGAAGGAGAGCCCAGGCAATGCAAGGAATACCGGGGCACTGCTCTGCAAGGAATCGTTCCTCGATCCCGCGTTACGCAGAACCTCGATTGTCCAGGATCATCCAGTTACCTATTTAAAGGAAACACAAACTATATCTACACAAAGCAGCCCTTCCCCCCGGCTGGCATAGCATCCCGATGATAACCCATGATAACAGTCCTGTTCGTGGATGATGAGCCGGCCCTCCTGGATGTTTCAAGGCTTTACCTGGAGAAGACTGGGGATCTCAAGGTCGAAACCTGTTTCTCCGCTGAGCAGGCTATAGAATCACTCAAGGAACGTTCCTATGACGTGATCGTCTCTGATTACGAGATGCCGGGAATAGATGGCATAGAGTTCCTGAAACTGCTACGAAACCTTGGCGACCGCACACCTTTCATCATCTTCACCGGCAGGGGACGCGAACATGTCGTGATCGATGCACTGAACAGCGGCGCCGATTTCTACCTCCAGAAAGGAGGAGATCCAAAGTCCCAGTTTGCAGAACTCATCCACAAGATCAGGCTTGCGGTAGAGCGCCAGAGAAACGAGAGGTCACTTCAAATCACGCGCCATTCGGTGGAGAAGGCGTCCATACGGATCTTCTGGTTCAATACCCGTGGAAGGGTTATCTACGCAAACGAAGCGTCCTGCAAGGCGCTTGGATACACACCTGAAGAACTCCTGCGCATGACCGTCATGGAGATCGATCCTTTCTTCACGAGGGAAGAGTGGAACATGTTCGTCCAGCGGTTGCGTGCACACGGATCGATGGTCCTGCAGGCATTTCACACCCGGAGAGACAGGGAGATGGTCGCAGTGGAGGCCTCGTTCAATATGGGAGAATTCGAGGAGCGGGAGATTATATTCGCGTACTCGTGGAGTGCGGTGGAGAGGTCTGCAGTCGAATCACGGGTAACGCAGGCGGAAACTCGCTGTTACCGGGTTGCAGATACCATGCCGTACCTGTACTTTGAGGTTGCGACTGATGGAACACTCCGGTTCTGGAACGAGCCGGCCTCGGCATTCACGGGATACCGTTACAAAGGCCGGGCAAACCCCGGGGGGGTCACGTTCCTTGACCTGGTGCTAAAGGGCCAGCGGGCGCACGTGGCCGGGATCATCACTAGGGTAGGTGAGATGTGCCAGAGCGAGATCATCCAGGTCCCACTGGTAGGAACTGGCGGCACAAACCGGACTGTGATCTTCCAGGCACATGGATACGAGGGGCAAGCCGGGCGACATTTCGTCCAGCTGCTGGAGATCTCCCCCGTATCACTGCGGGAACCTTGAGTGGGAGGGAGTGGAAAGCCCCTCTTCCACGAAGTATTTTCCTGGTAACACTCCCGCTGCAATGGTATTGATTACGCATTGCGGGGTTCCACTCAATGCATTCCACTGGCAGGAGAAGGGATGCTGTAAGGAATTCAAGAGCCCTCCGTCATCGGGATCATCCTCCCGCAATGTTCTTTTTCCTTTGTCGTTTCGGGTGGGAATACTGCATCGAGGTTTTTTTCCTGCAGGCGCAAAGAGTCAGGGAGCCGCCGTTGTCCCCTGCAATTCATGGAACAGTGACGGAAGCGTTCCTGCACTCTTAAAGGCACCCCCTGGCGGCCGAAGTGCCGCTCCCGGGTATTGAGTGGCGGACCCGCCCCAGCATTTACTGAGGCTTTGGCGGAGAGCCGCGGCAAAGGGTATCCGTTTTCAGCAGTTGAACCTAAGGCCGATAGCCGGGTGCAGTTTTTCTTCCGGTTTACATTCCCCTGAAAAAACTCATTTATCGGCCAATTTATCTTGATACCCCTGATTTCAGGTCTTTCTGAGATCTTTCCCTGAATTGTAATAAACTATATATTGCTATATGATAAGAAATAGAGAGAATACACGGGCGCAGCATTGGAACGGGGCTCGTTCGCGCCGGGAGGACCCTATGCGTACACAGTATGGGCCGGAGGATGTCAACAAGTACCGGAAATTCAAGAAGGTGGATGGCGCGACCTACCGGAAGGTCAACCAGTTTTTGAGAAAACGGACCTATGTCACCGCCAGGGAATGGGCCATCGCACGCCTCTGCACCGATTTCCGGACGCGGAGCGGCGCGGAGATGACCTTCATCGGGCAGCATTTGCCAGAACTGGTCCCCTTCATGCAGGACTGCTACACTC
Organism: uncultured Methanolinea sp.; assembly: GCA_964598545.1. Lineage (GTDB taxonomy): Archaea > Halobacteriota > Methanomicrobia > Methanomicrobiales > Methanospirillaceae > Methanolinea_A. The sequence continues at coordinate 45,578 of CAZRCH010000002.1, forward strand.
CCCAGGCGGTGAACCAGGCCCGCAACTCGTTCAAGAAGAAGGTCTACAAGTCGGGGGCCACGTTCTTCTACGGGGCGATGTGCGGGTTCTTCACGAGCGAGGAGCTCGATGACCTGCTCTTTGAGGCAAGCGAAGTGGCCCGGTTCCTCCTCGAGGTCGAGAAGACGTCCCTTGACATCGACGAGGAGATCGAGATCGAGGACCGGATCACAGACGTGATGAGAAGTGTCGGCGAGGCAGCCGCAAAGATCCTGCAGGCCAGGATGCAGGAAGACGCAAAGGAGACTGAAGAACCGGCAGCTGCAGAGATGCCCCCTGGCGGGGATAGCGCATGAGGGTGATCCATATCGCGGGGGTCTCGGGATCAGGCAAGACCACGTTCATCAGGTCCCTTATCCCCCTTCTCGGGCGGATGGGTCCCACCGCAGTCGCAAAGCACCTGGGCCACCACTCCTTCTCGCTCGAGGCGGGAAAGGATACCACGCTCTTCCTGGGGGAGGGTGCGTCCGCATCTGCAGGAGTGGACAGAGAGAAGACCGTGGTGCTGGTCCGGGGGCATTTTCTCCGTGATATCTTCCCGCTGATGTCATCGCTAGGAACAGAGTACCTGCTGGTAGAGGGATGGAAGACCCTGCCGCTCCCGAAAGTGCTCATCGGAGACCTGCCGGGTGCCACGGAAGTGGTCCTTTCAAACCCCACCGCTGCGGAGGCCCTTGCAGCCCTTGAACTGTTTCCCAGGTATTACTCCCCCGAAGGACTTGCGCGAAAAATTCGGGAGGAGGACCCGGGGGGGGTGGTCCTGACCGGTCGATACCCGGCACAGGGAGAGAGAGACACCCCGGATTCAAGAAGAGAGTTTTATCTCCGGTTTTCACCCATTCTAAAGGAGATAACAATGGTTGCGGCATCCCGCCCCGGAGGAGCGCGTACCATGGTGCACCTGCACCGGGGGCTCCTCTTTGGCGGGGAGGATGCGATCCTCGTGGCAGTGGGCGCGCCAACTCCCGCAGCCGCCCTGGAGGCGTTCTCCTCCTGCCACAGGCACCTGCTCTCCGCACTTGGCACCGGCAGCCCGCACAAGGGGTGAACATGGAAGAGAAGAAACTCGAGAAGAGACTCTTCGGCACGAACGGCGTGCGTGGAGTGGCTGGAAAAGATATGACTCCCACGCTTGCCCTCTCGATCGGGACAGCGCTCGGCTCCATGCGCCCTGGCACCATCGCCGTGGGCATGGACACCCGGACGTCAGGACCGGCGCTGGCAAGCGCCCTGAAAGCAGGGCTCCTCTCGGCAGGATGCGACGTGGTCGACCTCGGCATCCTCCCGACACCGGCGCTCCAGTACCTCGTCCGGGACCATTTCGACGCCGGGGCAGTGGTCACCGCGTCGCACAACCCCCCCGAGTACAACGGGATAAAGGTGGTGGAACCCGACGGCACCGAGATGGGAGACGAGCAGTGCATAGTGCTCGAAGGCCATATCTTCAAGGGGACCGGATGCCATGCCGCATGGGACCGCGTGGGCCGCGAGCGTTCGGCGCCCTCCATGGCCGAGGAATACGTGAAAGCGGTCGCGGGCTCATTTTCTCCCGGAACGGGGGACGGGACACTGGTGGTGGCAGACCCCGGGTGCGGGGCTGCGGCATGGACCACCCCCGAGATCCTCACCCGCATGGGATGCAGGGTCTTCTCCCTCAACAGCCAGATGGACGGGACCTTCCCGGGCCGACTGCCCGAACCTTCCCCCGAGGGGCTCGCCCCTCTTGCCGACCTCGTCAAGGCCACGGGAGCTGGTTTTGGAGTTGCCCACGACGGCGATGCAGACCGGGCGGTCTTCATCGACGACCGCGGAAGGTTCATCGAGGAGAACCGGCAATTCGGCCTGATCGCCGATTTTATCTGCCGGCAGCAAAGGGGAGTCGTGGTCACCCCTGTCAGCACGTCCCGGTTGATCGAGGTGATCGCGCACCGCCACGGGTGCAGGGTGATCTACACTGCGGTGGGCAGTATCTACGTGGCAAGGACTATGATCGGGCTCTCGGAGGAGGGCACCACGGTTGTATTCGGGGGAGAAGGGAATGGTGGGCTCATATTCCCCGGGCACCAGCTCTGCAGGGACGGGGGTATGACCGCCGGAACGATGGTTGCCCTGCTCGCGGAAGCCCGGCAGCCACTTTCCGCACTCGTCGACGCGCTCCCGCCCTTCTTCATGATCAAGGAGAAGTTGCGCGAGAAGGACGCTCCGGAGCTCATAAAACGCCTGATCACGGCATTTTCGGGTGATTCGTTAGACCTGACCGATGGGGTCCGCATCAACCGTGAAGACTCGTGGGCCCTCGTCAGGCCTTCGGGAACAGAACCGCTCGTGAGGGTGATGGCAGAATCAGTCTCGGAGGCGCGGGCAAGGGAATTTTACGAAGAGCTCATGATGCACATCCGGCCCTGATCCAAGGCCTGGTCTTTTTTTTTGTCTTTCCGGCAGAGGCCTATCCCGGTAGAGGATCTTTTCGGGATTGTTCCTTCTGCGTCAGGCATGAGGTTTCGCAAACACGGGCGGGGAGAGGGTGCCGTTCATCAATCGAAAGATGTTTTTTTGTGCCTTGTTTTCAAAAATAACGCTTCCATGATGTTTTATTAAGGGGATGCCAGCCATAACCATACACCAATAAGTGCGATACATATGAGAGGCTGGCCTGAACGGGAATGATGATAAGTGAGCCCGTTGACAGATCCCATCGTGTGAATTTTCGCGGGAATCAGAGAGACCGCGCGGGTTGATGAGAGACCATGAAGACCGTGGAGATACGCATCTCTGGGAGAGTCCAGAAGGTGGGGATGCGAAACTGCGTGCGGCACATTGCGGGAAAGCTCATCATCAGAGGTGAGGTAATGAACATGCCCGATGGGACCGTCAAAATAAGGGCGACCGGTGACCCCATCATACTCGACAAGTTCGTCTCCATGCTCTACGGGTGCCCGCGGGCCCTGATCAGGGATATCGAGATAATGGATATCCAGTATACCCCGTTTTCGGACTTTGCAGTGGTCAGGGCAGAAGAGGGGCCAGATTAACGCCCCTCGCACGGGAGGACGAGGTAATCATTCTTCCTGACCAGTGCACCCTGGAGCGCCATCACCTGCTCGTCGATAATCTCCTGGCGGATCCGTTCCCTGAGTGCCTTCGTGAGCGCCTGCAGGAGTTCATCTCCGAGGATGCAGCGCGAGGGGCTGCATTCATACTCCTCCTCGTCGATTCCTCCCCTCGCGATGGCCGATACCACGCCGTCCACCATCGTCGGTTTGAACGGGTCGATCAGGTCATAGACAAGGCCACCCTTTCCCTTGTGCAAAAAACCCATGTCCGGGTCCAGGTGTGCCCCTGCCGCCGCCACGCAGGCATTCCCAAAGAGAAGTCCATATCCAAAGGAGAGCAGGGTGTTTACTACATCCACGTGAGGGCGGGAGGTTCTCCGGCGGAACCCGAGTTCGGGAGGAACGGTCCTGGCAAGGATCTCGTAATACATGTCCGAGACAAGGCGGTGGACCCGCCTGAGCTCCTCCACCCTGACCAGGAACTCGAGCTCTGCGTAACTCTTCTCGAGGATCTCAAGCTCGCCCTCGTAAAAAAGGGATTCATCCTTATGTTCCTGGATCCCGAGAAGTGCCTGTATCCGGGAGTGGATGCTGCCTTTTGCGACTGCGAGAGCAAACGAGTGGGAGAATGCCTTCGCCTGCGCCTCCCTGACAACCTCGTCATAGCGGAATCCGAATGGTCGTATGATCCCGAGCGGCTCACCGTCCGCTTCAAAAAAGGAGATGCAGGATCCCGATGCGAGCAGCCTTGCAATCACCGAAGTATGGAGGGAATGGCCCCCCATCACCAGGAGGTGCCTCACCCTGGAGAGTGGCAACTCTTCAGTATTCCCGTTCTTCTGCACAATCAGGGCCCGTGGCGTTGCCTTCAGGTGGGCCCCGAATCCTGACACCAGATACCAGGGGACGGGGACGATGACGCACTGCTCCTTTTCCACCCAGCGCAGGATGGTTTGCTGATGTACTCATTTCCAGGATTCTGCTACTTCAATGCATCGTCAACGCGAAGGATCACCAGTGAGGGTCCAAGGGTTCGCAGAAATTGCAATCGCCATGCTATGACTTGACAATGTTTTTCATCCGCCGGCACAAGATTCTATGAGAAGCCCACGTCGGATCTGCACGCGCGACAATTCCCTTCTCGTGGAGCAGACAGGAACAGGCTGGACCGGTGGCAGAATGAGAGAGATTACAGGAGCCCGAGAGGACCTGGGGACCAGGAACCATGTTCTGGGATGAGAAGACCGAGACACTCCCAAGGAGAGACCTTGAGGAATTGCAGTTAAAACGCCTCAAGAAGACCGTCGCACAGGTCCAGAACGTGGAATTTTACAGGAGGTTACTCCGGGAAGCCCAGGTAAGACCGGATGACATAAGGACTCTTGCAGATATCGAGAAGATCCCCTTTACGAGGAAGCAGGACCTTCGTGACGGCTACCCGTTCGGGTTCTTTGCCGTGCCCATCCACGAGGTGGTGCGCATCCATACCACTTCGGGGACTACCGGAAAACCGACTGTGGTAGGGTATACCAGGAACGATCTCGAGACGTGGGCACACCTCATTGCCAGGAACATGACAATGGTGGGGCTGACGGACCGGGACATCTTCCAGAACATGGTCAACTACGGGATGTTCACCGGGGGGCTCGGGTTTCACTATGGCGCCGAGAAAGTCGGCATGACGGTGATCCCGAGCGCGACCGGGAACACCAGGCGACAGATCGAGATGATCCAGGACTTCGGGGTTACGGCAATCCACTGCACGCCCAGTTACGCAATGCACCTCGCGGAGGTCGCCGAGGAGACGGGCGCACACCTGGAATCCCTCGCCACCGGGCTTTTTGGTGCGGAGCCATGGTCAGACTCGATGCGGGCAGAACTCGAGAAAAAGCTGGGGGTGACCGCATTTGACTCCTACGGCCTCTCTGAACTCTTCGGACCGGGAGTGGCATTCGAATGCCCCGAACGGGACGGCCTGCACATATGGCACGACTGCTACCTTGTCGAGATCATCGATCCCGTGACAGGGGAGACGCTCGGCGACGGGGAACGGGGCGAACTGGTCGTCACCCCGCTAGTCAAGGAGGCCATGCCACTTCTGCGCTACCGCACGGGGGACATTACCATGCGCTTCGAGGACGACTGCCTCTGCGGGCGGGCAAAAAAGATCGCCCGCATCACCGGGAGGAGCGACGATATGCTTGTCATACGGGGTATCAATGTGTTTCCGTCGCAGATCGAGCACGTGCTGCTGCGGATACCAGAGGTCGGAAACCAGTTCATGGTCTACGTGGACCGGGTCAACCACCTGGACGAGATGACAATCGACGTCGAGATCAACCGCAACTACTTCTCGGGCGAACTCCAGGACCTTGCCCGGATCCAGAAGAAGGTGGTCAAGGAACTGCGGGACACGCTGGAGCTCCGCACAACCGTCAAGCTGGTGGAGCCCGGTTCCCTCCCACGTTTCGAGGGAAAGGCAAAACGGGTGATCGATCGCAGGGGTGAGATGTGATGAGGGCATGGGATCCCCGCATCGAGGAGATGCCGAAGGCCGATCTTGCGGCCATGCAATACCGGCTCCTCAAGACCCTCGTATACCGGCTTTACAGCTTCAGCCCCTTCTATCACCGCCGCATGGAGGAGAGCAGGGTCCATCCCGACGATATCAGGTCCCTTGAAGACATCAGGAAACTCCCCTTCATGTACAAGCGCGACCTCCGGGACAACTACCCGGACGGGCTCTTTGTCTCCTCGCAGGACGACCTCGTCAGGTACCATGTCTCGTCCGGGACCACGGGGAAGCCCACTGTCGTGGGATATACCGAGAGGGACCTTGAGAACTGGACCGCCTCGCTTGCGCGGGGGCTCGTCTCCTGCGGCCTCGGGAGGGGGGACGTCATCCAGGTCAGTTACGGCTACGGTCTCTTTACCGGCGGACTTGGACTGCACTACGGGGCGGAACGGATCGGGGCGACCGTGCTCCCGACGAGCGTCGGGAACACCGAGCGTCAGATCGAGCTGATGCAGGACCTCAAGGCCACCGCGATCGCATGCACCCCCTCCTACCTCCTCCACATGGGAGAGGTCGCCGAGAAGATGGGAGTCAGCATCAGGGACGACACCCTGCTGAAGGTGGGTATCCTCGGCGCCGAGCCCTGGTCGGAGCAGATGCGGCAACGGATCCAGGAGTGGCTCGGGATACGCGCATACGACATTTACGGGACCAGCGAGCTCTCGGGCCCGATGTTCTGCGAGTGCACCGAGCAGAAAGGATTCCACGTCTGGGGTGACCTTGCCTACGTCGAGATCCTCGACCCAGAGACACTTGAACCACTCCCTGCGGGTGAACGGGGGGAGATGGTGATCACCATGCTGCAGAAGGAGGCGCTCCCCATGGTGCGGTACCGGATTGGGGACATCAGCGCAATCGACGACTCGGTCTGCGGGTGCGGGCGGACCCACCCGCGGGTGCAGCGCATCACCGGGCGTGTCGACGACATGCTGATCATCAGGGGGATCAACGTCTTCCCCTCGCAGATCGAGTATGCCCTGATGTCAATTTCGGAGGTCGGGCAGCACTTCCAGATCATCGTGGACAGGAGAGGCGCACTTGATGACATGCTGGTCCAGGTTGAGGTGAAGAAAGAAGCCTTCTCGGACAAGATCACCGACCTGATGAGCATCAGGAAAAAGGTTGAGCACAAGCTCAGGAACATCCTGAACGTCGCAGTGAGCGTCGAACTTGTCGAGCCTGGGTCACTGCCCAGGTTCGAGGGGAAGGCAAAGCGGGTGATCGACAGGAGGAAGATCTGATATGAAAGAGAACAAGTTCGTGATCAAGCAGATATCGGTATTCTCTGAGAACAAGCCCGGCCGGCTCGCGGCCATCGCCAGGGCGCTGCAGGAGGAGAAGATCAACATCATGGCCTTCTCCATCGCCGAGGCGGACGGGTTCGGCGTGGTGCGGGCGCTCGTTGACAAGCCGAAGAAAGCGCATGAGAAGCTGGGAGAGCTTGGATTCAACGTGGCATTCACCGACGTGATTGCCGTACAGATGAAGGACGAGCCCGGGGGTCTCTACGAGACCGCACGGATCCTGGGAGAAGGGCATATCAACATCGAGTATGCCTATGCATACTCGGGGAAAGAGGCCGCGGTGCTCATCCTGCGGGTGGACAACGTGGAGGCGGCGATTGCCGCAATCAAGAAGGGCGGGGGGACGCTCATCGAGAGCTCCCTCTTCCAGTAACTCCCTTACTTCTTCTCCCACCTTACCAGCTCAGAGACCCGCGAGAGGGTGCTGCCTCTCCGGATCTCCTCCCTGACCCTCTCTTCGGTCCTCTTCACTTCCATTGCCCGGCGGGCAACCTCGAATGCGCGCTCCCTCGGGATCACCACCACCCCGCTCTCGTCACCGGCAACCCAGTCCCCGGGGCGCACCACCTGGCCCCCGCAATGGATCTCGGCATTTATCTCGCCAAACCCCTTGGGCTCGCCTGCATTCGGGACCACAGCCCGGGAAAAGACGGGGAATCCCAGTCTCCGGATGTCGTCCACGTCCCGGGCGGCCCCGTCGATTACCACTCCAGAGAGCCCGCGCTCCATCGCGCTCAGGGTGGCAAGCTCCCCCCAGCATGCGACATGCGTGGCGCCCTGGTTGTCGATCACCAGCACGTCGCCGGGTGCGGCCACGTCGATTGCTTCGACCGGCTTGGCCCAGTCTCCTGCGAATCCCTGCACGGTCACGGCCTTTCCCGCCATTTTTGCATCCCCGCAGATCGGGGATATCCCCTCCATTGCCCCCTTCCGGTGCATTGCATCCGAGATGTTCGGAGTGGAGACAACGCGCAGGATATCGCGTATTGCCTGGTCCGGGGAGACGTGCTCTTCGCGGGGAAGGGATGGGCTGTCGATGGCATCCCTGATCGACCTGGCCGATGCCGCCACTCCGGCCGAACGGGTGATCGCCCCTCCCACGATGACCACATCCGCACCCCCGATGACTGCCTGCGGGGCCGTGGTTGCGTCAAGGCCTCCCGCAGCGGCGATCGGGACACTCACCGCGTCTCTCAAGGCGGTGAGCATCGAGAGGGAGCTCTTCCCGATCATCTGCTGGTCGATCCCGACGTGGGCGTTGACGATGTGCACGCCCATCTGCTCCAGCTCCCGGGCGCGCTCGACAGGGTTACGGACATTGATCAGGTCTGCCATCAGCCTGACGCCGTACAGGTCCGCCGCCCGGACCGCTTCGGCAATGACGGTGTCGTCCGCGTCGGCAAGGATGCAGACCACCGAGGCGCCTGCCTTGGCAGCCATCTCTACCTCAAGCGTGCCCGTGTCTGCGATCTTCATGTCCGCCACGATCTCGCGGCCTGGGAAGAGGGCCCGTAGCCTCCTCACCGCTTCCATGCCCTCGCTCTTGATCAGCGGAGTCCCTGCCTCGATCCAATCGGCCCCCCCCTCCACCGCCTCCCGGGCAATCTGGACGGCCCGGTCAAGCTCAGTGATGTCCAGGGCCACCTGGAGGATAGTCCGTTTCATAGGAGAGTTGTGGAACGGCATGGGCTAAATGGTTGCTGACCGAGGGCTCGCGCCCCTCGACCCCCGGGCGACTTCTCGGATGCCTTGAATCACACTTCTCTCCAGCATGGAGGGGCAGGGGAAAAGGGCGTTCCGCCCGGGGAGCTGAAGGTTTGGGATTCTCCACCGCAAGATGAAACAGACCTCACTCAATCACGATGACGCTCTTATGGCTTGTGCCCCGCACTCTTGCGCATCCCCTAAACGCGATAGGCCAAGTTCTGGTGAGAAGGAAGAGATCACGTTGCTCTGCACCCCCCTGCCCGCAGGCTATCGCGTATTGGGAGTGGGGACTGGGGAGGGGCCCCGCAAGATGTAACAGACCGCAGCGAAGCCCTAAAAAGCGTCATCGGGGGGAAGTTCCGGTGGAGTTCGCCCGATGAACAGGGTATGCCTGGAACAATGCAGGCACACCCCCGCTGCAATAGGCATTGTGCCTATTGCTGCTCCTTGTACTTCCCGAAGAAAGTAATGTCGTCCAGATCCTTCTTCTTCTGGAGGGTGATCTCGGCCGGGAACCCGGCAGGGACGAGCGAGACGAGGGTATAGCCGTCCGGGACGTCCAGAATCTTCCTGACCGCCTCTGCATACTCCTTCTTCTCCCCCGCGACCCAGCAGCTCCCCACGCCATACGCCTGGAGGGCGAGGATGATGGTCTCCGTGGCCGCGCAGCAGTCTTCGAGGTAATACTTGGCCTTCTTCTCGCCAAACACCGCAATGCAGATCGCAGCGCCTGCGATGAACTTCCCGTGATCGGTGAGGTCCGCGATCTTTTCGAGGAGGGATTTCTCGCGGACAATACCGAAGAGCCAGGGCTGAAGGTTCATTGCTGTCGGGGCATGCCTTGCGCATTCGAGGACGTCCCTGATCACGTTGTCGTCCACAGTGTCGGGTTTGTACTTGCGCACGCTGTGCCGTGACTTGATAATCGTGGTGCCTATGTTCATGGAGATTCCATCGGCGCACGAGGAAAAAAAGGTGTCTTCATTGAGCAGCCCCGTTCCAGAGGATCAGGGTGATCTCCTCTTCAGGACAACTCCCGCGAGGACTGCAGCAACACCCAGAACCGCCAGAAATCCGCCAAACCCGGGCGTCGGGGTTGGTGAAGGCGTGGGCTGCGGGGGGGTTCCGGTCTCCTGGACCGTTGGTGGTGCGGTCGTGGCGGTGGAAACCGGACTCGTCACCGTCGTCTCGACCGTGCCAGGAGTGGACGTGGGTAGCGGGGCAGTGGTGGCCGGAACGGGCGTCGTTCCGGTTATAAGTGGGTTGACCCTCTGGAGGAGGAATGAGACCTTCTCACTGATTGCCTTCCCGGCAGCCGGGTAATTGTCGGACATCCCGTTCGCGTCGCACCGGACGTACACAGTGTACTCGCCGATGGGATACTCCGCGCTCCCCGTCGCCCATACCGGGCCTGTCTCGAAGGGTGAGGAGGAGGCAACCAGGTTCTCGAGCGAAAATCCCCCAAGAGAGGAGAATACGAGCGAGTCAGGCCCGTTCAGCCTTATCTTCAGGGGGGCGCCCGGGGTTCCCGCCCGGTTGGCCATCACCCACAGGTTCGTGTCGATCCTGAACCCCACCGCATCCCCTTTGGGGATCCAGGATGCGGCCGGACTGACCACGAACGCGGATGAGTAGTCCACGACCCGTATTTCAAGGCGCGGCTCCTCCAGGTAAAATGCGACTGTGTTGTCGGGGAGGAGGAACCACGGCCCGGTCTTCCCCCCGAACGTGATCGGAGACGCGTAGAACGCGGCCGGGTCTGCGACCGTCACCTGCGCGGAGGGCACGTGCGAGACCTGCCCGCTCGTCCCATACCACGCAAGAGTGACTCCCTGCGTGGCACCAGTCGCGGTAATGTCCAGGTTCTCCTCCCCCACAAAGACAGTCCCACCCATCGGTATGGTGTTCTCTGCCGCGGAAAGAGGGACAACCACGACGAGAATGGATCCAATGAGAAAGAGCACTGTAAAACTCAATCGGCCTGTCGTCGATCGTTGCATACACAGGAGAGCACACCCGTCGTCATAAACCTTCTCAGGCGGGAAAAATTGGGACGGCCCTGTCGTCAGGTCGACGAAAAAATTCCCGTGACGGCGTTCCACATGTTGGAGAGGCCCTGGGTGATCAGCACACCCGGATCGATCCCAAGCACCGGGAAGATGAACATGAAGTAGAGGATGGTCCCAAGCGTGCTTCCCAGGTTGGCAAGCGCGGCGACGAGCACGACCCGGAAGAGTGGCACCTTCATCATCTGGGAGAAGCTCTCGGCCTCGAATATCCGGCGGAAGTCGGCAGGAGCCGGTTTTCGTATCCTGGCCTCCACGATGGCAGCAAACCACCCTGCCGCGACCAGCGGGTTCAACGCCGTGAACCAGGAGACGCCAAACCCGGTGAGCGCGGAGAGGGGATGGCCGCGGGCGGCGAGGGTAAATACCGCGGTCAGGACGCCGTGGACCAGCACCCAGTAGAGGAGCGCCATTCCCAGCACTTCGAGGCCGACACCCGAAAACGCGAGTGCGAGGAGGAGGAGGAGGAAGAGCGCGGTCACCGCGACCCCGAAGATCAGGCCCCATGGCCAGGACTTCATCTCGGCCGTCAACTCCTGCACAGGGGGGAGGGTCTCGGGCGCATCCAGGTATTTTGTGACTCCCTGGACGTGCCCCGCGCCGAGGACCGCAAGGACGCGGGAATGCCCTGCCATGAGGCCAGCGATGTTATGGGCGAGGTACGCATCTCTCTCGTCAATGAGCGCCCTTGCACCATTCGGCGAGAACTTCCTGAACTCATCCATGGCCATGGTGAGCATGTCCTGCTCCTTCAGGCTCTCTACGTCGATCTCCTCGCCATCGATGCTGACGACAGAGACTGCGAGCGCGTAGAGCATCTTCAGCTTCTCGAAGAACGAGAGCGACTTCCAGAACCTGCGGAGGGTTATGTTGATATCACGGTCAACCAGGCCGATTGCAATCCCCCGGGACTCCGCCTCCTCGATGGCGGCCTTCATCTCGGCCCCGGGCTCCACGCCCAGGTCGAGCCCTATACGTCGCTGAAGGTAGGCAAGGATCCACTGCACAAGGATCTGGGTGAAGTTTTTTGCCCCCAGGATGTCCTGCACCGACGGATCCCTTGCCTGCTTCCTGATCACGGCAAAACGGGCAGGGTCCAGTTCCACTGCCACCACATCGGGAGAGAACTCCTCGATGGCTGCCCTGACCTCCTCCACGCTCTTTGCCGAGACATGCGCGGTGCCCACAATACGGAGTTCGCCTTTCATACCCGTGTCACTCCCTCACCGTCAACGACGAGGACCCCTTCCTCCCGCGGAAGAAGGGCTGATATTACCTGCCGGATCTTCTCTCCCTCTTCCTCCTCTGCAGCCCACCTGGCTCGTAAGTCGCGGGCCAGGGTGCGGGCCTCCTCCTTGCCGATGGGCATCCCAATCCCCGGGCAGGGAGACGTCAGCAGATCCCCGCTGTCAAGCATGAACGGATAGGTGCGGCAGATCCATGGTCTTTTTGCGTAGATCTGGCAGGAACCTTCGCGATAGAACGTGCAATCACCAGCTACCCTCCGGAGCGCCCATCCAAAGGTGATCTCTGTGCCATCGCAGAGCTTTACGCGCTCGGGATAGGGCTCGGCACACTCTTCGGCACGGAGATGACACTGGGAAGATATCCGGCGGATCTCTGCTGGCGTGACCATGACCAGGTTGTCGTCCCCGGACCCCTGGCGACAGCACTCCCCGCACCTGGTGCAGGAGAACCCGATCTCCTGGATGCGCGCAGTCAGGTTCTCCTCGTCCATGGTTGCCCGGTATTCGCTCATGCTCACTGTTCCCTGCAGATTGCGTCAAAATTCTGGTAGACCCTGCGGCCGTCCCGGGTATGGCTCACCTCTGGGTGCCACTGGAGACCGTAGATACGGAGGTCAGGCCTTGCGATCGCCTCGTGGGCACAGATGGCCGACCTTGCAAGCAGGCGGAACCCTGGGGGTAGCTCGGCCACCTCGTCAGCATGTGACGCCCAAACCTGGAGCGTCGCCGGGTATCCCGCGAGGATCCCGCCCTCCTCGACCACTTCTACCTGCACCGGGCCATACCCGCCCGACCTCCCCGGCTGCACCCTGCCCCCGAACTCCGTGGCGATGATGTGGAGACCCAGACATATCCCAAGGACAGGGAGGTCCAGGTGAAGGTACCGGGCAGCCCACCCGCTTCGCCCGATGTCCGGCCCGCCGCCCAGCACGATACCCCTGCACGCCCCCGCCATCTCCTCCGGGTGGGTGGTGTTCGGGACCAGCCTTGCGTCGATATCAAGGTCCCGGAACATTCGCAGGATGAGGTGGTTGAACTGCCCGAAGTTGTTCACCACGTATATAGGGAGCATGATCTTCACAAGAATGGCCGCTTAAAGTTCAAAATCCCTCCGCCATTCTCATGGTACCGGCAGGGTGCCGGACCCGATACCCTGTTCCCGCGTTCTCCATGGCACCCTTCTCATCGAAGGTGCCCAGTTCCGGGAGCTCCCGGAAGAGAGCCTTCCTGGGCGCGGCCGGCCCTTGGAAGTCCCCGGGACTCCTTTCTGAGATCAGGCGCCCGGTTCACCGGTACGATGCGACGGTCTCGAAGATCTTCTCCCTGATTGCGGAGGGGGTGTGGCCGAGGAGATGTGCCATGAACATCGCCCCCCCTGCACCCATTCCTTCCTTGACTTCTCCTATGCAGTACCGCGCAAGGCCCGAGTGCCCGAGATCGCCGAATCCCGGATCCACGTATACCACCTCGGCCCCGATCCTCTCCGCGATCTCGCAAAAATTCGCAGAGGGGTCATCCCTGACGTACACTGTCGTTGCGACAAGGGGCAGGCGAACGCCCATGGCCTTCATCACCGCCGCGACGGCAAGCATCTGGGTGCCCCCTGCCAGCACCACCTGACGGGTGCAGGTGCTTCCCAATCCTGCGCACAGGGCAATCATCGGGTCCCCGCAGCACCTGATGATGTCAAGGGGCGATCGCCCCCTTTCTGCATCGATCCGGCGGGCAACCGCCTCCCATACCTCTTCCTTCATCCTGACAGGGTTCTCGACGAAACTGGAGCTGACACTGGCCGGGTACCCGAGCGCCCGCAGGACGCAGAGCGCCGTGGTGGTCCCCCCGGGGACACACTCGCCCACCACCAGCAGGTCGCACATCCTGGACAAAAACTCGCCTAGCGACTGGCCGGACTGGTAGAGATCGCGGGCGCGTGGCACCGCGTCCATGAAACGCGGGTCGTTCCCGGGCTCGCCGTAGACGTCCATGCATGGGACCGTGGGGCGCAATGAGAGCCCGGCATTGATGAACAGGGCTTTTGTCCTGCAGAGATCCATGACGGAGCGGGTGATTGACGCAGGCGTCGGACAGCCGGTAGGAGTGTCGGGCCTCGCCGGCATGCTGGTGATCGACCCCCTTGCAATCAGTTCCGCATCGAGGATCGGAGTGAGCAGTGTCTTCTCCGGGGTGGGGCCGGCCCCCGAGATGCCCGGGACCACGGAGAGCATCGTATTTGCGAGAATGCTGCAGAAGAGGGGGTGTTCTGCAGCGATGCCTGGATCTTTCGAGAGGAACGCCATGCACGGACTCCTCCTAACCATCGGTATTGTGTATCCATCAACCTAGCGCATGACCAGAATGAGTGGCAACCCTGATATTCCCGGAGAAGAGACCTGTGTGAGAGGAAGGATACCCGTCATGTTCGAGATCGATGAACGGTTGCGGCAGAAAGGGGCCGGGATGGAAGAGATTGTCGGCGCGGCAATGGAGCTCTACGTCCCCCACGGCATCCCGGCAGGGGAAGCCCGGGAAGTTATCAGGAAGATGATCGCGAAATACATGGAGGATCCAAACGTGGCGTCCCTCCTGCTGGGTGCCATCCTGCTCGAGGACGAGCTCTACTGGAAACGCGTCGACTCGGAGATCAAGGACGACCCTGTCTTCCTCCTCTCCGACGAGATCATCGGGATGGCGATCGCCGAGTGCATCGGCGGCACCTACGCACGCTTCGAGTTCACCCGTTACGACCAGAAAAAGCCCGGCGTTCTTGGCTCCCTCGGCCCGTTCCTCGATGATGCCGTGGCCGGCCTCATTGCCGGATGCACCTCAAGGTTCTACAGCGAATGCCACTGACCGCAGTCATCTCACTGCTCCAGTTCACCACGGTCCTCCCGCTCGGGAGAACCCGGGACTTCTCCGCGTTTGCAAGGCGATCGTGGATCTATCCCCTGGCAGGATACGTGGTGGGGGGAATTGCCGCTGCTGCAGTCTTTTTTATCGGCCAGCCGTTCGTTGCCGGCGCCGTTGCCCTTGGGCTCATTTACCTCCTGAGCGGGTGCAACCACCTCGATGGCCTTATGGATTTTGGCGACGGGCTGATGGCCCATGGTGACAGGGAGAGGCGGGTGAGGGCGCTTTCCGACCGGCAGATCGGCACAGGCGGGATAGCGATGGGAATTGTTATCTCGATGATATCGTTCTCATCGCTTGCGGCCGCTCCATGCCTGCCCTGTGCTCTTATAATCGCCGAGGTGGGCGGGAAATTCTCCATGGCTTTTCTCTCTACATTCGGTAAACCCTTCAGGGAAGGGCTGCACTCTTCAATCCAGTCCCATTCAAGGCCATATTTCCCGGTCTTCGCCGCCATGCTGTGCATTCCGCTCGTGCTCCTCCCTGTTGCCCCTTTCTCCCTTGCAGTCTCGGCCGTCATGATGATCGCCTGTCCCACTGTCCTCCTCGCCATATCGAACAGGCTCTTTGGGGGTGTGAACGGGGACGTGACCGGCGCCAGCAACGAGATCACGAGGGCAGCGATCCTTGCCTTGCTCTGCCTGCTCTAGCCAGGACGCGCACCTTTTTCCCATGCCGGACGCAGTGTACTGCATGCGCAGGGAGAATATTATTCACATGAAGGGAGGGGTGATCACCGAGAGGGACCCTGATTACTGCACCATCCGCACCAGGATACCCGCGGGGGTTGCCACGAGCGCAATGCTCCGGGGGATTGCAGATATCGCGGATTCCTGCAAAGCTCCTCACGTCCACCTTACCACCCGGCAGACCATCGAGATACCCCGGGTCGATCCCGGCCTGCTGGATGAGATCTCGCGCTCCCTTGCAGAGAACGGGACACCGGTAGGTTCCGAGCGGGACGAGGTGGTGAACATCACTGCCTGCCCTGGCATCGAACGGTGCATATTTGCAAATATCGACTCGATCTCCCTTGCAAAAGAGATCGACGGCCGCCTCTTCGGCAGGGAGATGCCGGTCAAAGTCCGTATTGCCATCTCTGCATGCCCGAACGCCTGCACGAGCCCCATGCTCAACGAGATCGGCATCATCGGCCGGATCCAGCCAATCCGGACTCCCGGCATCTGCACCGGCTGCGGGACATGCGTGGAATTCTGCAAGGAAGAGGCCATCTCCATCAAGAAAGGGATATCCGTCCTTGACCCCGCCAGGTGCGTTCAGTGCGGAACCTGCATCCGGTCGTGCCCTTTCCACCTCCTCAAGTCTTCGGGTGAGCACTACCTCATCTCCGTCGGGGGGAGGAGGGGGAGGCACCCCAGGATCGGAAGGGAACTCATTACCGTGAATTCCCCTTCCGCAGCGGCAGATGTCGTCGAGAGTGTAGTGCAGTGGGTCTACCGACGCGCCTGGAGCGGGCGGCTCCTCTCAGAGCAGCTCGACGAGTTACAGTTCGAGAAGTTCAGGGACGAGATCAGGAGCCAGGTCCCCGCCTCATCGGTCTTCGAGGCGACAGAGATGGATCAAAGCCGATAGCGAGGCCGGAATCCCAGGTTCTTGTCATCGGCGCACTCGATAGCGGAACCGTCCCGGACCAGCTGGTTGAACTGGAGGGCAGCGACCATCAGCGCATCATCGGATACCGAACCCCTCTTCATCTCCTTTTGCACCTGCTCCTGGGGGGCAGGATAGAGACGTGGACCGACCTTGATCCCCTTGCAGTGCTCGCAGAACGCACAGGATTTGTAGACGGAGACCTCTCCTGTGGCACATTCCACCGTGGCGCGGTTGCCGCTCGCATCCTTGGTCATCGACAGGGTCTTCATGCTTCCGGAAGTGGTTTTATCACGTCACCGATATGATTCTGTCGATAATACCCCTGTTTCCGGCGAAATCGCCCAGAATCCGGTCAATCGAAACGATTAATATGGATCCCTTTCCAATATTTTATACTCGTATAAATGGGCTGAACTCTGACAGGCTCATTTTTATCGGAGGAATGACATGGCAGCTGAAAAGCCTCACATGAATCTGGCGGTTATCGGACACATCGACCATGGGAAATCTACCACGGTCGGAAGGCTTATGTTCGAGACCGGGACCGTCCCCGCGCACATCATCGAGGGATACCGCAAGGAGGCCGAAGCCAAGGGCAAGGCCACGTTCGAGTTCGCATGGGTCATGGACAACCTGAAGGAAGAGCGTGAGAGGGGTATCACCATCGATATCGCCCACAAGCGTTTCGACACTCCCAAGTTCTACTTCACCGTCGTAGACTGCCCAGGGCACAGGGACTTCGTGAAGAACATGATCACCGGCGCTTCGCAGGCAGATGCGGCGGTGCTGGTAGTCGCAGCACCGGACGGCGTCATGGAGCAGACCAAGGAGCATGTATTCCTTGCAAGGACGCTCGGTATCGGGCAGCTCATCGTTGCCATCAACAAGATGGACGCGGCAAAGTACGACCAGAAGCGCTTCGAAGAGGTGAAGAAGGATCTCTCCGCGCTCATGCAGATGGTCGGCTACAAGCCTTCTGAGACACTCTTCATTCCGATGAGTGCGCTCGCCGGGACAAACATCTCCAAGAAGAGCCCCGACACACCGTGGTACACCGGCCCGACATTCCTTGAGGCACTCGATACCTTAAAGGAGCCCGAGAAACCGGTGGACAAGCCCCTGCGCCTGCCCATCCAGGATGTCTACAGCATCAGCGGGATCGGTACCGTGCCGGTCGGCCGTGTCGAGACTGGCATCATGAAGAAGGGGATGAAGGTCACCTTCATGCCGGCCAACAAGGAAGGCGAGATCAAGTCCATCGAGATGCACCACGAAGAGATCCCCCAGGCCCTGCCCGGTGACAACGTGGGCTTCAACGTGCGTGGCATCGCCAAGGGCGACCTCCGCCGCGGCGATGTCTGCGGCCCCGTGGACGCTCCCCCGACGGTTGCAGACGAGTTCACCGCCCAGATCGTGGTGCTCCAGCACCCGAGCGCCATCACCGTGGGATACACCCCGGTCTTCCACTGCCACACCACCCAGACCGCCTGCACCTTCATCGAGCTGAAGAAGAAACTCGACCCGAGGACAGGACAGACCAAGGAGGAGAACCCCACGTTCATCAAGACCGGCGATGCGGCAATCGTCCAGGTGAAGCCGTCCAAGCCGATGGTGATCGAGAACGTGAAGGAGCTCCCCCAGCTGGGAAGGTTTGCGATCAGGGACATGGGATCGACCATTGCAGCGGGAATGTGCATCGCCATCACCCCGAAACAGATGCGGTGAACCCGCATCCATTCACTTTAGGTGAGCATCCATGCAAAAAGCCAGAATACGCCTTACAGGGACAGATTTCAAGAAAGTTGAGATGGTATGCGATCGCATCCGCGAGATCGCGGAGCGCACGGGCGTGAATCTGGCTGGTCCGATTCCGCTTCCCACCAAGCGCCTGGTCATCCCTATCCGAAAGAGCCCCGATGGAGAAGGCACTGCGACCTGGGACCGGTGGCAGATGCGCGTGCACAAGAGACTCATCGATATCGACGCAGACGAGCGGGCACTCCGCCAACTGATGCGCACGCAGGTCCCAAAGGACATAGGTATCGAGATAGTCCTCGAAAGTTGAGGGGAGCGGTTTGACCGCAGCCGGCATTGCTCAGAGAATCCGGCCCCTCTTCTCCTTTCATACGTTATTTTTCCTTATACTGCTGGGAGGGTTTCTCCTCCGGTTCATCGCCCTCGATCTCAAGCTCCTCCACCACGACGAGGCAATACACGCCTGGTTCGCTTATGAACTGGTGACAAAGGGTGCCTACATATATGACCCGATGTACCACGGGCCGCTTCTCTACTATCTCACGGCGGGAATGTTCTTTATCTTCGGGCAGTCCGACCTGGTCGCCCGTCTCCTGCCCGCACTCTTCGGGACCGCTATCATTCCACTCGTGTATGCGATTTACAGGTTGGGTTACCTTGACCGCCGCCAGGCCCTCATCGCCGCGCTCTTCATTGCCATCTCCCCGGACCTGGTGTACTTCTCCCGTTTCCTGCGCCACGATATCTTCCAGCTCTTCTTTTCGGTGCTGATACTGGTCGCACTGCTTGCGTACCTGGAGAAAGGAAAGGTGCGGTACGCACTGCTCGCGGGACTCGCCATCGGGGGCGGGATGTGCCTCAAGGAGGATATGCCCCTCTTTTTGGTTATCCTCGCGGTCTTTGGCCTCTTTCTCCTCTGGAAGAGGCCGGTTCCCATCCCCCGAACATGGTTGCGTGATGGCATGCTCCTGGTCCTTCTCGCGGTGGGAATCATGGCCATATTTTACTCCTCGTTCGGGGTCCACCCCGAGATCCTCCTTACGGGGCTCGAGAAGGCATACACCCACTGGGCAGCCATGCACGGCATTTGCCGCATCTGCGGCCCCTGGTTCTTCTATATCCTGCTCTTCCTCCTCTACGAGGTGCCGATCGTTATCCTGGCTCTCTTCGGAATGATCCAGTTCGCCGACAGGCACAACCCCGTCCCTTCCTGGATAGCGCGTGCCAACGCATTCCTTGCGGCCCGTCGACAGGCCGGAGAGGGAGAGCCTGCCCCGATCTCCCAGGCAGCCTTCATTCCCGCCGCATGGAACAAGAAGGAGATCTTCTTCCTCTTCTGCATCATCTGGTTCCTCGCGGCACTGGCTGCCTATGCCTACATCGGGGAGAAAGTACCGTGGCTCATCATCCACCAGCTCCTCCCTGCCATCTTCATCTCCGTCTACCTGATGGGCAGGAAAAAGACAGTCTTTGCACTGGCCGGGTGTGTCTTCCTGCTCCTGATGACCTGGCACGTCGCGTTCATCCCGGCCGACGTGAACGAGCCGATCGTCCAGGTGCAGAACTCCGAGGATATGAGGCTCGTAATGGCACTGATCGATGTATCAGACTCCGTGGCGGTAGCTTCCGAGAACTACTGGCCGCTCCCCTGGTATTACCGGGGTGAAGGCTGGTCAAGGATGCACTTTTACGGAAAAATCGTGGACGAAGGGACCATATACAGCGTGAACCCTGACATGGTGATCACCCACGACCAGGCCAGTTTTGTCTCGCTTGCAGGGTATGAAAAGCACACGTTCAAACTATCCTACTGGTTCTCCATCTATGATAACGAGAACAGGCTCCCCGAATATTACGTCATGCGGGACGGGAAGATGGGAAGCATCAACATCGACATCTTCACGAGACCCGGCCTCTACGACAAGGCGGGGATCAGCCTTCCCTTCACACCCTATCCCTCGATCACATGAGTAGAATTTTTTAGTGCCCGTGTGGCCGAGCGTTGGATCGAGGGGCGCGAGCCCTTGCGGCGTTTCCCTTCCCCCAGTATTTTTTTACCGATCAACTCTCTCCATGATCAAGGACCGCTCTTCACACGATGACACTTCTGGGGCTGATGCCCCGCCACTGTGGCATCCCTTTAGCGCGATAGGATCAGAGATATGTATCTGTCATTATCAGAGGTTTTCCAGTTTACTCTTCCTGCACGCTATCGCGTATCAGGGGGGGGCAGGGGAAAAGGGCGCCCTCGCCCGGGGACCCGAAGGGGTTGGCCCCCCCGTAAAGACTTCTTTCATGCCTGTGAGAAACGCACACACTATCCGGTCATAACGGGAATCGGGGACGCATCCCGCGAAAATAACCATAAAACCCAAAAAGAGCCGGAAATAATAGATTCTCAGCCCAGCTCGTCCCATTTCCGGCGCCGGCGGAAGAAGAGGAGCGCGATCACGGCGACCACCGCGATTACTGCCACCACCACGACAATCACGATCCCGCCAGTGAGGATCCCGGCAAACATGGTGCCTACTGCAGCGAAGGGATTTGCATCAAGCTGCTCCTTCAGCTCGTGGGCCTCGGCAAGAGCCTCGTCTGCCTTCACCCTTGCATCGTTCGTTTTGCTCATCGCCTGGTCGTATTCTTTCCTCGAGAGTTCGTCTTTTGCCATGCTGACAAGGTTTGCGGCATTGTCATAGGCAAGGATGATGGGGGTGAGGCGGGGATCGGAGCTCATGCTCCTGTTCACCCTGAAGTCGTTGATTAGGGCATTCGCCTGTCCCATGACCGCGTCCACATCATTGATGTTCTTTTGTATCTCCAGTTCCCTGGCAAGCACTTCTGCCTCTGCGATTGCAGCGTTGGCGGTGTTCAGCGACTGCTGGGCCCTGGTGTAATCGGAGGCGGTTTCCGCGTTGTGAATAGCGGAACTTGCTTCGCTGTATTTCTGCTCGATCGAAGAGACATCAACGCCAGATGCAATGAGGTGATCAATCTTCCCCCTGACCGTGGAGAGCGTGTTCTTTGCCTGGCTGATGGAGGCCCCTATCTGGGCAGGATTGATCACCATCTTCTTTTTGACCACCTCGGAACTCGTGATCTTTGCACCCCTGCTGTCAAGCTCCCTCACCGCAATCACGATCTTCTCTTCAGAGCCGCTTACGGTAGGTGCGAGGCCCTCCATGGTCACTTTCATGGAAAGTTCACGCTTTGAGGGGTAGGAGAGGAGCCAGCCGTTGATATTGATGTTTTGCCCGATTTCCGTCTTGGAAGGGTTCTCGATTCCGTCCAGAACGATCGCGTAGGTCCAGCTGGGGTTTGCCATCTCGCTCGCAAGCTGCAGGCTGTTTGCATCATCGAACGTATACCCTCCGCTGGCGGGGAAATTGATGATAAAGGTTGACCTGACCTGGGTCTGCCCTGAGACAAGGTCTGTTGAGGGCGTGATGGCAATGTTACCAACCGATATTGCTGCAACGCCCTGTATCAAAAGACAGAAAAGGGCGATGAATGTTACACACTTCCAGTAGCTCCTCATGAATATCACTCAAATAATGGTTCAATCTCGTCTTCAAATGAGAGGGGTTTCTTCTCCTCGATCTTTGCCGCATCGTCCCTCGTGGAACGGGCAATCTCCATCAGCTCTTTGATCCGCGGGGCATTTCCTACCGTGGCAAGCACCACGACCGCGGCGACAAAATTGCTGTTCACCGGGTAATCTCCCCCCCTGACCTCGACTCCCGCGATGTTCTCCTCCACCCAGCTCTTGGCCTTCTCGATACCTTTCCGGTCAAGCTCATCGGGTGGGCCTGCGACCAGCACAAGCGCACGTTCGGTGCTGCTGAAATCGCAGGGGAGCGTGAGCCGGCCGAGCATCGCCCTCCGGACCAAAGAGATGACTTTGGCCGTCCGGTCCTCCCCCAGGAGCACCTCCTCGGTCGCCTCTTTCTTCCGGAGCGACCCTTTTATCCCGTCGAAGATGCCTCCCACGGTTCTCTTCTGTTTCTTGGTCACGACCTCGGTGATCGCGTATCCGACCGAGGTGATCCCTCCACCCCGGAGGGTGTTGATGATCTCGCTTGAGTCAACCACCATCTCGCCGATTCCGGCCGACCCTACCTCTCCCGCCCGGAAAAGGACCCCGAACCTGCGGACGATCTCATCGTTGAGGCGGGAGAACGCGGTTTTTATGCTCTCCCCTTCGTTCTTCCATGCACTGTTGTCAAATATGAAGGTGTTGTCCGCTTCCTTTACGAGGGTCGCAAGGCTTCTTGCGGCATTGTACGAGTAGAGCTTTCCCTCCTCGGGTGCGGGGAGGATGCCGAGAACATAGACCGGTTCCCTGTAGATTTTCTTCAACGATCTGGTCAGCACCGGCGTGCCACCCGAACCAGTGCCCCCTCCGAGCCCCGCGACGACCATGAATGCATCAATGTCGTGGGTTCCCCGCTTGTCAATGGCACTGACGATGCTGTCGATCTCGTCAAACGTGACCTTTGCCCCCGTGGCGTTGTCCGTGCCCACGCCATGACCCTTGACAACGGTCTGCCCGATGAGAATGCGGTCTCTCATGTCGATATGCTTTAAGCCCATGAGATCGGTGCGTGCGGTATTGACGGCAATGCCCCGGAAGCTGTTCCGCCCAAGCTTCTTGTCCTGCTCCAGGAACATGTCAACGATCTTCCCGCCCGCCTGACCGAAACCGATAAAGAATATTCTCATGAAACCGACCCACCAGCCCACAAATTACGCAGGACGCCCAAATTGGCTCAATGAATATGGTTTCTTCCGGGAGTTCAAATACTTTCCTTCTTTCTCATCTGTTTCAAACTGAATTTAATTGCGGTATTTGGAATCCGGAGCCTTTTTCATCCCCTTTTTCCAACCTATACTGAGCGCCGGACATGAGGATCTGCATCATTGGCGGAGGCCTGACGGGCCTCACTGCGGCCTATCATCTTGGAAGGGACCACGAGGTCGATCTCTACGAGAAGCGAGCCTGCCTTGGAGGGTGTGTTTCATCGTACGAGATAGGGGACTACCGTATCGAGGAGTTTTACCACCACTGCTTTTCGGGAGACTCCCGCCTCTTCTCACTCATGGAATCGCTTCGTATTGCAGACCGGCTGGAGTGGCTGAAGGGGACCAGCGGGTATTATGCTGAAGGCACATTGTATCCCCTCAACTCGCCAGGGGAGATCCTTCGCTATCCCCTCCTGTCCTTCACCGACAAGATACGGCTGGCACTCCTGACCAGGCGTGCAAGCAAGATGGACACAGGTCCGCTGGATCAGATCACCGCCCGGGACTTCATTGTCCGGGAGATCGGGGAGCGGGCCTACCAGTCGTTCTTCGAGCCCCTGCTTGCCAGCAAATTCGGGGACCGGAGGGACGAGATCTCTGCGGCATGGCTCGTCAGCCGCATCGCGATCAGGTCCAACCGGGGCCTTTCCGGCGAGCGGCTGGGATACCTGAAAGGGGGTTTCTCCACGCTGATCGAGGCGCTCTCGGATGAAGTGGGGAGGCACTGCGTGATACGCCTCCACGACCCGGCAACCTCGCTCTCCCGGGAGACCCATGGATGGAGAGTGAACGGCCAGCGGTACGATGCCGTCATCTCCACAATCCCCCCTCACAACGTCCCCGGGGGAGTGCTTTCCCACCTCCCCAGGATCCCCTACCAGGGGGCCGCGTGCATGCTCCTCTCACTGGACCAGGACATCACGGCCGGCATCTACTGGCTGAACATGAAAGACCCGGCCCCGTACGGAGCAGTCGTCGCCCACACCAACTTCGTTCCCCTCGAGCGCTACGGGGAGCACCTCGTTTACCTGGCGTCCTACTTCCAGGACACCCTCCCTCCCAGGAAAGACCAGGCGATGCTCGACGACTTCTGCCGCAGGTTCCATGTGCAGCCGGGCGACATCCGGTGGCACAGGATGGCAGTCGACCAATTCGCAGGACCACTCTATACCACCGGGTTCCGCGAGCGGGTCCTGCCGTATCAGGAGAAAGGCCTCTACCTGGCCGGGATGTTCTCCGGGCCAAATTATCCCGAGCGGAGCATGGAGGGGGCCGTGTGTGCCGCGGAAGAGGTCGCCGCCCTGCTCACCCGGGAGGAAGGGGTCTGACATGGAGACCACGGAAGTCACTGCTGTCATCCCCGTATACAATGACAGGGAAGGCCTCCGGGCAGCGATACCAAGGTCGATCGAGGCGCTGGCAGCCATCGACCCGGGTTTTGAACTCATCGTCGCCGAGGACGGGAGCAATGACGGGAGCGCGGAGGAGGTCATCGCATGGGAACGGCGGGACTCCCGTGTCAGGCTCCTGCACAGCGATGAACGGCTGGGCCGGGGCCGGGCCCTCACCAGGGCATTTGGCGAGGCCCGGGGACGTATTGTCTGCTATTACGACGTGGACTTAGCCACCGACATCTCCCACCTCCCCAAATTGATCGGGGCCATACGGGAGGGGGCCGATGCGGCCACAGGCTCAAGGCTCCTGCCCGGGAGCACGATTCAGAGGAGCGGGGGCCGCGAGCTTGCAAGCCGCGGCTACAACCTCATGGTGCGCACAATTCTCGGGAGCAGGCTCTATGACCACCAGTGCGGGTTCAAGGCGTTCCGAAAGGACCGCCTCATGGGTCTCCTCGCGTCTGTTCGGGACACACACTGGTTCTGGGACACCGAGGTGCTGATACGGGCACAGCGGAAGGGGTACCGGGTCGTCGAGTTCCCGGTCCGGTGGAGAGAGGGATCCGGGACGACGGTCAAAAAGAACGACGTCTACCGGATGGGCAGATCAGTTCTCAGGTTGTGGTGGCAGCTGCATGTGGAGAAAGATTAGCACCATCGTCGTATCCACCGCGATCGCCGTGGGGATCATCGCGTTCATGCTCTTTCGCATATGGGACGACCTCATTGTCGCCCTGGAGCACGCCGTATGGTACTACCTGCTCCTTGCCTCGCTCGTCTGCCTGGCCGCCTGGTGGGTGAGGGGCATTCGATACCGGAGCATCCTTGCTTCGCTTGGGATTCCTGTCGGAGTGAACTTCTCCACGGCATGCATCTTCGTATCGCAGACTGCAAACCTCATCGTGCCCGCACGGCTCGGCGACCTGGTCAGGATCTTCATCCTCGGGCATGAGAAGAACGCCCCGGTCTCAAAGGGGATCT
>CAZRCH010000003.1:0-65723 GCA_964598545.1 uncultured Methanolinea sp.
GCGATGAGTGTTATCTGTGCTCATGGAAAATTCTGGATACTCAAGATATTGAATATACACGCGATGATTGCCATTTTCACGATTGAAGGTGCAACAAGAGCAGGAATATTTCACGATGATTCACGATTGTATCGGATGCCTGTCTGGAGGAGCACATTGGAATAAAAGATATTTGATATGTCAACCTCACACGCTTCTTGATGGACGATACAGAAATAATCGATCTCACCCCTGAAAACATCGCGGATTACGGCGTCTGCGGCTATAAAGATGTGAAGAAACACCCAGAACTCAGAAGGAAAATCCAGTGGTTCAAGGAATACTACCCGAAAGGATTGAGGATAAAGGCGCTCATTTCAGAAACAGGCGGGTACCAGGGAATGCTCGAATACATGCCCGGCGAGCATGCCCACCGCCCTGTCGATGCGGGGGGGTTCATGTTCATCCAGTGCATCTTCGTAGGGTTCAGGAAAGAATTCAAGGGCAGGGGCTATGCATCCTCCATGATCGATGCCTGCATAAAGGAGGCAAGGGAGGCTCATATGAAGGGTGTTGCCGTCGTGACAAGGAAAGGGTCCTTCATGGCAAAGAGAGAGATCTTCATCAAAAAAGGGTTTGTTCCAGTAGATACAGCAAAGCCTGACTTCGAACTGCTGGCCCTGAAATTCGATCCGGAAGCTGAAAACCCGGGATTCAAACCTGCCCTTAGGAGAGACCGAGACCTGTATGCAGACGGCCTGACAATCTTTCGTTCGCCCCAGTGCCCCTATTCTGAGAAGAATGTGAAAGCCATCATGGGGACCGCAAGGAACAAGTATGGTCTTTCCCCCCGGATGATCGAGATGGAGGATGCGGAATCCGTGCAGAATTCACCGTGTGCGTTCGGGACGTTCTGTATTGTGTATAACGGGAAGGTCATCAGTCATCACCCAATCAGCAACGGGCGGTTTGTCAATATCATGGATACGATTAAGCGATGAGAATCAGGGGCGATTTACCGTGATAAAGGAGATCCATGCACGCTGCGGTTTTCTCTGCAGCGACTGCCGCGCATACAGGAAGAATATTCACTCTGATGCCGACAGGGAACGCCTGAGTGTCGTGTTCGCAGAACTCTACGGATACACCATCGCATCCGGTGATGTGTACTGCGACGGATGCATCGGACCCGATGAGAACAATCCCCGGCGGCTGGGGACGGCGCGCTGTCCCATCCGGGACTGTTGCTGAAAAAGGAATCGTTCATTGCGGGAAATGCGTGATATTTCCCTGAAAACTGGTGGAGAGACACCCGGCAACTGTAGAAACGGTTGTCACCAAAGCCCGCGAAATGCTGGCGCCGGAAGAGTACCGGGATTTTGTGGCACCATATCTTTCCCGGGAATTTCTTTTCCGGAAGTTTTCGGGAGTGAACGTGCAAGGGATTTCTGCAGGATTCACGCTGATCAAACCCACGGCAACATTACTTTCACCCCACCCCCCTTTTACTTATAACCCCGGCCGTCCAAACAGACAGCAGAAAAGATGAAGCTGATCCACATCGCCGACACCCACCTCGGCCTCTCGCAGTTCAACCGCCTCGATCCCGAATCGGGCCTGAACCTGCGGGAGAAGCAGATATATGAGAATTTTTTATCGTCTGTCAATCAGATCATCGCTGCAAAACCTGATGTGATGGTTCATGCCGGGGACCTCTTTGACCAGGTAAAACCAAAGACCAGAGCCTACACGACCATCCTTGAAGCACTCGATAAGCTCCATTGCGCAGGGATTCCCCTCGTCGTCATCGCGGGAAACCACAGCATGGTGAAGACAAGATACACGACATCTCCTTTCGAAGTGCTTGTCTACCACCCCGGAGATATCTTTGCTGCCTACTCGTTCCGTTACGAGAAGAGAGAGATTGGAGACTGCATGTTCCACCTGATCCCGAACATGCTTCGCGCCGAAGATTACCGGAGTGCGTACGATGCAGTGGATCTCTCGAATAGCCATCACAACGTGCTGGTGACCCACGGGCTTGCAACCCAGGTAAGGGACCGGAGGCTGGCCACGGTCGCAGAGCATGAACTGGACAGCACCATCCTCTCTGACACGTTCGATTACATCGCCCTCGGCCACTACCATTGCCAGTCCCAGATAACCAACAATGCCTGGTATTCTGGTTCCATCGAGTATCTCACATATGGGGAGATCTCTGATTCAAAGGGAGGCCTCCAGGTCAGTCTCGACTCCCATACTGTCACGCGATACCCGCTTCCTCATACACCCATGTTCGATCTCGGGACGATATCCTGCGAAGGAGTCACTGCCGGCGAGATCACAGGCGAGATCGTCTTGCGGGTGGAAGAGAGGGATATTCCCCCTCTCTCCATGGCTCAGGTGACGCTCGACGGCCTCTCCCGCGAGCATGGAAAGGGGCCTGACACACGGGATCTTATTCCCGTCAGGGAAAGACTGCTGGACCTAAAGATCCGGGTCAGGGCATCCGATACAGGCCAGGCCGTCCCTCTCCAGCAGGATGTCCGCAGCATCGACTACCAAAAGGAGTTCTCCTTTTTTCTCGAAAAGCAGCAGATCCCTGCCGGCAAAAAGGAGTATGTCGGACGGTGCGGCCTCGCAGTCCTGGGTGCGGTGATGGAACGGCACAGGGAGGATGCCGAGTGATCATCGACCGGCTCATCATGAAGAATTTCAAGCGATTCCGGGAGCAGGAGGTCCGTTTCAGGGACGGCATCACCGGAATCCTCGGAAACAACGGGACCGGGAAGAGCAGCATCGTTGAGGCGATCTTCTTTGCCCTGTACGGCGTCCAGGCAACGGGTATCCTGTCTGAATACATCGTCTCCTCGTTTGCCGGCCCGAAGGAGAAGTGCGAGGTC
This sequence comes from uncultured Methanolinea sp., assembly GCA_964598545.1. Lineage (GTDB taxonomy): Archaea > Halobacteriota > Methanomicrobia > Methanomicrobiales > Methanospirillaceae > Methanolinea_A. The sequence continues at coordinate 2,883 of CAZRCH010000003.1, forward strand.
CGGCTCGATTTCAGGGTTGGCGGTGACGAGTACACGGTCCTCCGCACGTTCAGGAAGGGAAAGGCCGTCCAGCATGATGCGACGTTTTACTGTGCAGGAAAACTACGTGCGACGGGCGTGAGCCAGGTGGAGACAGAGGTAAGGAGAACCCTTGGCATGGGGCCAATAGATTTCCGGAACACTGTCTATGCAGCCCAGAAGGACCTCCTCACCCTCCTCGAACACACTCCGGGGAAACGGAAGGAGTGGTTCCTGCGTGCACTGGGCATCGACTACCTCAAGAATGAGAGCGACAGGCTCCTGAAAGAGCGGATCGATGCAAAGGAGCGGGAACTCCGGTTGCGGGAGGGCGAACTCAAAGGGCTCGTAGATCGGCATGATCCGGACGCCGGACGGCACCTGGCAGGCTCGGCGGAACAATGCAGGGTCACCCTCCGTGAGCTTGCGCGGGAGGTTGATGGCCATGCTACCCGGAGACAGGCGGTTGTCAGGGAAATGCAGGAGTTTTCTGAGAAGAAAACCAAGCATACCCAACTCGTGGAGCGGCACCGTTCGCTTCTCGCTGAAGTATCAGGGCTCCAACACCAGAAGGACCAGGTCACCGCAAAGGTTGCCGCCATAGCCGGCCAGGAACGGGAATACAGGCAGCTCGAGCACGACCTGACCGGTTTTGAAGTGAAGGTTCAGCGGCTCTCGGAATCACGTGAACTGAGGATAAAGTTCGATAGCCTGCGCTCCGATCGGCGGTTTGCCGAGCAGGAATGCAGGGAAATCGAGGCAAGGATCGAACGAGAGCGCACAAAAAGAGAAGCACTTGATCGTGCCGCTGAAAGGCTTGCACTCCTTGAGAGGGGTGTCCGTGAACATCTCGGAATAGGGGCTGATGTTTTTGACCATGCCCTTGAAGAGGAGGTTGCATCGAAGGAGGCCCGGATCATTCATGCCATTGGGAATATCTCGGCGAGGCTTGAGCACCTGGTCAACGACAGGAGAACGATCGTATCTGACTGGAACATGATCGAGTATGCCGGCCCTGACGGGGTCTGCCCGCTCTGCCGCCAGAAACTCGGCACCCATTTCACAAGGATAGAGGATGAATTCTCATCACGACTTGAACAGGTCGAGGAGGATGCGCTCAGGGCATGCGGCGAAGAGGACCGCCTCAACAGGGAGAAGGAGCTTCTCATCAGGCAGAGGCCTGCCCTCCGGGAGATCCGTGAGATCACCGAAAGGCTGAAAGGCAGGGATCCCATTGATGCTGAACTCCGTGAACTTTCCTCCCTTCTGCAGGAGAAAAAGGCATCCCTTGCCACCATCGACGATCGGATACGGAAGATGGAGTTCGATGAGGCCCGCCATGCAGTTGCCGAGAATGAGGTCGCGGAACTGGAACGCCTCCACCGGCGTTTCATCGAGATTGGCAGGATCATTGCGCACGCCGATGCCCTGAAGAACCAGGGGATCGATCTTGATCTCCGCATTGGACGGAAGAAGGAAGAACTCACCACTGTCAAAGACCAGATAGACCAGTCTGGATTCAACCCGGATGAAGGGATCCGGCTCGAAGAGGCTCTTTCTGCGGTCGATTCTGCAACCCGTGCATCGGAAGCGGAGATGGTGCGCACCACGGAGAGGATCAGGTATCTTGAGGAGATGATCGAGAGGCACAGGAGCGAGGAGGCAGCAATCGCAGGCCTGAAAGAGCAGACCTCTGCACTTGGTGAAGAGGCGGGACTCCTCCGCCTCACCCGCACCGTGATCGGGGAGTATGTGCTCTACCTGATGCAGGTCGTCCGGAGCCGGATAGAGGTCGAAGTAAGCCTTGTACTCGGCGAGATCACGGGGGGCCGATACGAGCAGGTGCTGCTTGACGAGGACTTCAACCTTCTCGTCCGGGACATTGACAACGATTACCCTATCGAACGTTTCAGCGGCGGAGAGCAGGATGATATCGCTGTCGCGCTCAGGATCGCACTCTCACGATATCTCGCCGGGCTTCATCAGGTACACGAGAGCACCCTGCTGATATTTGACGAGATCTTCGGGAGCCAGGACGAGGAACGGCGGAACAACCTCCTCTCCGCGCTCAGGACCCAGGAGTCGAGGTTTCCCCAGATCATCCTGATATCCCACATCCCTGACATCCAGGGGGAGTTCTCGAACACGCTGATGGTGGAGATGGGAAGCGATCTTTCGAGCAGGGTACAGGAGGTAACGTGATGGTGAAGGACTTCATTCTCGAGACTGCCGCAGAGGCTACGGCAAGGCGCATCCGGTCAATCGTCCCGGAAGACCTCGCCGATCGCTTCTGTCAGGAAGGAGGCCTGACAAAGGATGATTTCCGGCCCTTTTTCCCCATCCCATGCCGGGAAGTATGTGCAGTGGACGGGAGCAACGCTCTCCTGCTTGAATCGGGGAGCATAGGAGTCGCGGTGTACCGTGCAGCCCAGAGCACCTTCTTTGACCGGGAGAGGGTCAAACGATCGCTCTCGCCCCTCCTCTTCTCTCTTATCGGTCCTGCCGAAGGTAACGAGGACTTCCCCGGGCTCTACGAGGAATGCTTCGGTCACGCGCCGGGGACACAGCTTGGAAACGATGACCGGACACGCACTGCAGGTGTGCTTCGTGACACCCTGGAGTACTGGATCACACAGCAGATGTCGCATTCCCTTTCACCGGGTGCCATACTCCTTCGCGACGGGCCGCTCCGGGTCTCCCACGCGAGCCATGACCCGGTCCTCTCACTGATCACCAGCACCTGCCGTGAAAGGCAGATCAAACTTGCAGGGGTGAGCAAGAGCACATCGGCCACCTGGGGAGGGGGATACCCGCTCCTGCCCTCGATCGCGGGCCTTGCAGAAACATTCGGGATCCCGGCTCCCTGGTGGATACGGGTCGACCAGGACATGCTCGACCACACCCAGTACACCCAGTGGCAGCATGGCCAGGCATATGTCGTATGCCTTCACCGCAGGGCATTGTCGCCCCTCAAGGTGGACCTGGTGCCTGGGCTCCATGACCACCGGGTCTCCGAGATCATGAGCCGCCTCGCAGGGTGCTCGGGGGATGGCAGGGTTCCGGGGTATCCTTATCCCCTGCTCGATGCACACAGGACGGTCGTGCTGACCAGTGAGATCGTGGAGCAGGCAAGGTCTGACCTGATGAGACACCTCGCCGCTTCCGGAATAAAACGACGAACGTATGAGATCCTGTTCGGAGATTATCATGATGAATTTGCGCGATATTGACGGGAGCGACCCATCGAAATACCGGTTGATTGGGCGATCGGTCCTCTCGTATAAGTTCATTGCCCCCTACGATGCAGCCCTCTACATCGGACAGATCAAGAAGATCACCGACAACACGAAGAATGTGACCTTCTTTGCAAAGATCACCGATCTCTCCCATGACAGCAACTTTGCCGATTCCCGATGGGACACCCGGGTGTATGCCGAGGAGTTCTACGGCCTTGGGGAGGATGTCTTCCTCGCGGTGGATGCCGTCCCCCTAGGATTCGTTGAGAACTCAAGCGGGGCATTCCATAAGCCACGGACAATCCCCTCGAAATTCTCCCTTGTCGGTGATCCCGGTGCAGAGGACTTTTCATTCCTGACCGATCTCATGGGAGAGATCGAGGTTGGCCTCATGCGAAGCGGACAGGACGTGATCCGCGATGTGGCCGTCCGTATTCCGAGCCGCATTCTCCCCCAGCACATGGGCGTCTTTGCGACGACCGGGATGGGCAAGAGTAACTTCATGAGGGTGTTCTGTGCTTCCTGCATGAAGGAGAGGAAATTCGGACTGCTCATCGTGGACCCCCACGGGGAGTATGTACGCGGCGGCAGATCATCCATAGGTGAGCCAACCTCCGGCCTTGTCCATTACACAGCAGGGAGGGAGGGACTCTCCATCTTCACCATTCGGGCCGAGGCTGACCGGAAGAAGTATGGGCTGAACCGGCTCTCCATCGAGCACGACGATTTCAGGATAGGGGACCTCGCCATCCTCTACGACCTCTCCGCAGCCCAGTCTGAGATCGTAGAGGCATTTTCAGGCGTCCCCGGAAGCGAGGTTGTCGGGTTCTTCAAATCCATCGATCCCGAGATCTTCCCCATAAAGGACCCGGTCGCTTCAGGGGTCAGCGAAGGGAGCCTCGCATGGAAGATACGCAACTCCATGGGCGGGCCGGTCCGGGTGATCAAGAGCCATATCGAGAACATCGTCAATGGCAACCGGTCCTTCTTCAAGCCGAAAGGATCGTCCATCCCAGAGATAATCGCCCATCTCCACGACAACCGCGTGGTCCTGGTCGATATCCCGGATATGAGCGAACGCAGCGAGCTCTTCGTCCTCTCGATCATCACCCGCACCATCATGGAGCGCCACCGCTCTGATGCGCGGACATTCGGGATCGATGAACGGCAGGAGTCCACCCATCAGGTCCTCATCACGATCGAAGAGGCCCAGCGGGTGCTTGCAAGCGGCGGCGCCTCAACACAGGTCTTCCGCGAGTGTGCCATGGAAGGACGTAAATTCGGGGTCGGCCTCTGTGTCATCACCCAGCAGCCAAAGAACATCGATCCCAGGGTGCTCGCGCAAATCAACACCTTCGTGGTCATGGGCCTTGGTGACCGGGGCGATCGCGACATCATCATGGGCAGCGCAAAGCAGGACCTCTCTAGGATGGAGATCGAGATCCAGACCCTCGACCGCGGCGAGGCGATCATCAGCACCATCGGTATCCCGTTCCCGGTCAGTACCAGGATCCACAGGTTCGAGGATTATATCGGAGTGCTGAACAGGATCCAGGCCCCATCCATCACTGAAGGACTTGAAAGAGGGTTCTGAGGGTGATAATCCGTGGCTCCTGAACGATCGGGAAAAATTCACTCCCCATTACACGAATGGATATCGGGGGAGGAGCAGGGTGACTGGCAAATCCCCCCTTCCATAGGGCTCCTGACCGGGTATCTTAAAGTCGGATCCTTCATATTCATATGGTGATATGGTGTCCAGACCGGCAATCGATGCGGTATTCGAGGCGATGTTCATCCTCACCGACATACGGGTGATGCTTCGGGAGACCGCCCCAGCACATGTCCTCTCGCCTGCCCAGCGGGAGGAGACGCTCGCACTGCTGGACGGCCTCGACGAGAGAGTGAAGACCCTGCGCCGGGAGCTCCTGCCATGAAGTGCGCAGGCGAGATCGATGTCAGGGACCTGGACGAGTCATACATCAACATCGACCCCATCCAGGTGGGAGGGCGTCTTACCCCTGAAGCCATGAAAGCGGTCATCGCGTACGGCGACGGGTACTCGGTCTGCGATCATTGCCGGAAACCCTTCCGGCTCGACTTTATCAAGACACCCCCTGTAGATGTCTTTTTCAGGGACCTTGCGGCATTCCTGCACATGGATGTCGCACGGGTGGTCCCCGGTGCCCGCCGCGGGTTCCAGGCAGTGGCGGACACCTGCGTCCAGAAGGGGGACCCCGTACTGATCACGGCCCTCTCCCATTACACCGAAGTGCTGGCCGTCGAGGCAAGGGGGGGTCTCATCAGGGAGATACCCAAGACTCCTGAAAACCTCATCACTCCCGATGCGGCGGCCGAGAAGATAGAGTCTGTAAAGAAGGAGACGGGAAAGGCACCCTCCCTCCTCTTCATCGACCAGGTCGACTACCAGTACGGAAACCTCCACCCTGTCAGGGAGATCACAAAAGTCGCCCACCAGTACGACATCCCGGTCCTCGTCAACGGGGCCTACACGGTCGGGATCATGGATGTGAACGGGAGGGATCTCGGCGCCGATTTCGTCGTGGGATCAGGGCACAAGAGCATGGCGTCCCCGGCGCCTTCCGGCGTTCTGGCCGCCACCTCCGAGTGGTCGAACCGGGTCTTTCGCACCACCACGGTAAAGACAGACGTGACGTCCCGGACGTTTGGGATCAAGGAGGTGGAGATGATGGGCTGCACACTCATGGGAGTCACGCTTGTCGGGATGATGGCATCGTTTCCACGGGTGCGTGAGCGGGTGAAGCGCTGGGAAGAGGAGCTGGCGAACGGTGCCCTGGTCGTCGATGCATTGAAACGAATAGAGGGGACAGAGATCCGGAGCGAATATCCCCGCAAGCATACCCTCTCCCGAGTGGATACGACGAAATCCTTCGACATGGCGGCAAAGAACCACAAGAAACGCGGATATTTTCTCTCAAGCGCTCTCAGGGCCAGGGGCATTGCCGGCACAATACCTGGTGCGACAAAGGTGTGGAAGTTCAACACCTACGGCATGACGCGTGCGCAGGCCGGGCATGTCGCCTCCTCGCTCATCGAGATTGCAGCAGAGAACGGGCTCTCTGTCGGGTGAGCTATACCCCATGTGCCGGAAAGAGCGGTCTTTTACCTACTTTTACTCGCCGCACATCTCCAGGAATGCCTCCACCACGCGATCGTTGCGCACTTCAGGGTGGAACATCACCCCAAAACGCGGGTGATGGGGGTCGCGGATTGCCTGCACGAATGCAGACGAGACGGCGAGCGACTCCCACGCCGGAGGCGGCTCGCATGAGAAGGAATGAAGTTCGTATGCCTGGAATGACGGAGGCGGAGGGAGGATTGGATGTGGTACCGTGACATGGACCTCCGTCATCCCTATCCCGGACCCTACTTCAAGCGTTCCGCCAAACGCAAGACAGAGCACCTGCATGCCCGCGCAGATGCCGAGCACCGGAATTTCCGTCTTTTTCAGCCAGTCGAACCGATCGATCGCAGCGAGGAAACCGTTATCCTTCAGCGCAGTCCCGCAGATGATGACACCTTCGGTTCCCTCCGGGATTCCCCTCTCCATGTCAGTATAGTGCCGGCATCTCCATGTCCTTTCGCTCCGCTTCACGATTCGCCCGACAGGAAGCACAAATTCGTCCATGGAAAGGGACCCCGCCCGAAAGCCGGGATCAACGAGGAGGATCATCGCTCCTCCAGGCGTGCCCGTTTCACTTCAAGGACACCCCTGTAGTTCCTGTACCAGGACCCCGATTCCTCGATCACGATCCTCCTGTGAAAAAATGGAGCATCCAGGACCAGTGTCTCGTACTCTCCACCCTCGCCCGTGAGGGTGATTCGAAAGTCCCTGGCATACTGCTTCAGCAGAGAGAGCGCGTCGAAGTCAAGCTCGCGCCCAAGCCACGAGGCATCAAATGGAGCAGAGAACACCCCTGATACAATCACACGGAACCCTGAGATGATCAGCCGTTCCATGTAAGGTTCCGGATCGCAATACCACAGGGGGTTGAAACACCAGAGATTGAGATCATGGCAGACACGCTGTATCCGGGTGGACTGGTATACCGACATGAGTGCGCCGGTCACCACTCCCTCGATACCATGTTGGTCGGCGGCAATCGAGAGCGCCCGGGAGAGGTCGCCGATCTCCTCCTCTTCGATTCCTGTTGTCATCTCCGAGACGAGAGGCAGTCCTGCGGCCTTTGCCTGAAGGGGGACCATGTGCAGGTTCGGGGTATGGAAAAGGTAACTCTCGGGATTCTCCGGGACCAGGGTGACAAGGCAGGCGACCTCTTCCTTCTGCATTGCGCGATAGCAGGCATAGAGCGAGTCCTTCCCGCCTGAACAGAGTACCCCGAGTCTCACCGAATCTGCCCTCACCTTCACATTCTGGCGTTCGAGCAGAAGAAGGTCACGGGGAACAGCCAGAACGAAGCACCCGCGTAATGCCGAAAGAAGGGCATTCATCCCGAAGGTCACTTACGAAATCAAACCCCAAATCCTCATCAGGTTTCGGCACACACTCCTCCACAACCTGACCGGGGGATGATGCAGTACGGGAAAGAGTGCCGGGAGGGGGACTATTACCCCCACGATGCAGAGAGTCATCCTCTTCATCGCGGTTATCAGCAGTTTTATTACCCCTTTCGATGGGTCCGCGGTCAATATCGCACTCCCCGCAATAGGCGATGAGTTCTCACTTGATGCGGTGACTCTCTCCTGGATCACCACATCATACCTCCTTGCCATTGCCATTCTCCTTGTGCCGTTTGGAAAACTTGCCGACATGAAGGGGAGGAAGCGGCTGTTCCTCATCGGGATCAGCACATTCTCCGCAGCATCGGTCCTGTTGCCATTCTCGGCCGACGCCGGGATGTTAATTGGTCTGCGCCTCCTCCAGGGAGCCGGATGCGCGATGATATTCGGGACGAGTCTTGCTATCCTTTCCGCGGCCTATCCCCCGGGGGAGCGCGGAAAAGTGCTCGGGATCACCATTGCCGCAGTATACCTGGGGCTCTCGCTCGGCCCGTTTCTCGGGGGGCTCATGACCGAGAGGCTCGGGTGGAGGAGCATCTTCCTCGTGAATGCCCCGCTCGGCATCCTCTGTATCCTCTTTACCATCTGGAAACTCCCGCTTGAATGGAGGGATGAACCAGGCGAGCAGTTCGATATCGCGGGTTCGTTTCTCTGGGCGGTCTCTCTCATCGCCACTATCTACGGCTTGTCGATCCTTCCCTCACTTGCGGGGACGGCCCTGATATGCACGGGAATCGTACTCCTTGTTGCTTTTGGATTCTTCGAACTCCGCGTACCATCGCCCGTCATCAACATGCAGCTGTTCCTTGGGAACCGGGTGTTTGCCTTCTCGAACTTCGCCGCCCTGATCAGCTACAGCGCAACCTACGCGGTCACCTTCCTCCTCTCACTCTACCTCCAGGTCGCCAAGGGGTTCACCGCAGAGTATGCCGGGCTGATCCTCGTCGCCCAGCCCGCGATGCAGGCGCTCTTCTCCCCCCTGGCAGGAAAACTCTCTGACAAAATCGATCCTGGATACGTGGCCTCTGCAGGGATGGCATTAACGGTTGCGGGACTCTTTCTCCTCACGTTCCTCGATGCAGGCTCCTCTATCCCCTTTATCCTGGGCTGCCTTCTCTTTCTCGGGCTGGGTTTTGGGTTCTTCTCGTCACCGAACACCAATGCCATTCTCGGTTCGGTGGACCGGCGGTCCTACGGTGTCGCATCAGGCATGGTGGGCACAATGCGTCTTCTCGGGCAAATGCTCTCGATGGGGCTTGCAATGACCATCTTTGCGATCAATATCGGAAAGGTGGAGATCGGTGCGGGAAATATCCCTCAATTCATCGAAAGCATCCACGTCGCGTTCCTGCTCTTCTTTGCTCTCTGCGTCATTGGGCTTGCCTTCTCCCTGGTCCGGGGGAATAGTCGGGGCAAGGGGAACGAGAAACCCCGTGATCCCTGACGTGCTGCATAAAAGGGAATACCGGATGCCGGCAGGAAAGGTAAGTGAGTAAGGATCAGCGGGCGTCGTCCTTCTCTGCATCCTCGCGCTTCATGATCTTGAGTTCGCAGGTGCGGTCTCCGGTGCACATGCTTCTCACGAACCGCAGAGTGTACCCCGGGTTCAACGCCTCTACGGTCGCAATGGAGAACGAGAGGCAACGGGAGAGCAGGTGATCGGAGCCTGTTCTCATCTCCATCTCGCGAAAGAGGAACGGGCATCGCTTGACCATCAGGACCGCCCGCTCGGGGTTGATAGGGACCTTCTCCGTGCGGAGATCCGGACCGAAGAAGACCCCGAATATGACCCGGAGCGTGTCCATCAGGTCGCGTGCGTCGCGGGTGGGGAGGTTTGCGCTGTCTGCAAGGGCTTTAGCCTCGCGTGCGAGGTGCACCCATATATGCTGCTCGAGGTCATCATAGCGATCTCCCACCGCATCCCGGAAGGTGATGTCGTACATCACCGGGAGGCTCGTGACCAGCCGGGACGTGACCTGCCACTTCATCTCCGGGGTGAGAGGGTCCCTTTCAGTCATATGGTGGTGTTGCCGGGCGGAAGTTATATGCCTTTTTGGTTCCCGCAGATCGATTCTGAAAACTTCCCCCTGTGAAGCAAGGCCTCAAACTTCCGGGCATTTTCTTCAACGGCCCGAGTAGACGCATTCGCATAGCAGTAGCGGCAGAGGTGCATGCAGGTCGAATACTGCCCGATATCCTTGCTCGCGATGCACCCGCATACCCCTCTCTGTCCGGAATCCCTGAGGTGCCTGAACGGCGGACTGCCGGGCTCCTCCATCTTTTTTGTCTCCGGTTCGCCAAGGAACCGCATGAGTGCCTGATCGTGCCGGAACTCCTCCTTCATCAGGTCACCGCTGATGCACTGCCCCCTGCTGATGCCGAAGGACGAGAGATCTCGCGCCTCCCCGCAGGCAGAGAGGGAGAGGCCCCATTCTGCATTCATCTCGGACAGCCCGCTGCAGAAGAGGTCGACCTCCTGGTCAGAGAACTCCCGGACACCAGAAAAACCGCTCTTCGCGAGGTTCCTTTGGACTCTTGGATATTTTCCAATGTCAATGAAGCTGATCACCAGGCGGCGGGTATGGCGGTGCAGGCGGGAACCGATCTTCCCGACCCTCGAGAGGAGGTCATCTACACCAATAGAATCCGAGAGGAGCAGCGGATCGAACCGCCAGACAACCCTTCCGGGCCCGATCATGCCGGATAGGTCAAAAAAAGTCTTCAACCTTTCGGACAGCTTTGGGATACCAGGTTCGAGGCCTTCTGATTCGTAGTCGTTCAGGGTGAAGAGGAGATAAGAGGAGTAGCCCATCTCCCCGACTGAGTGCAGATGCGTCATGAACGGCCGCGGATTTTTGGACCAGAATGCGAATACCCGGGTGTGCGCGAACGAGACATAGCTCCCCCGCCCGGTCCAGGGGCTGATCCAGACCGCGTGTCCCCTCGCGAGCCGGTGAAGGAACCATTCTCCGAAGAATGCGGGGATGTCCGTCGATCGGCTGGCAGAGACGATCACAGGGGCAATTGCATCACGGCGGATCCCCTCGTCGTCGACGATCTCCACATGTTTCCAGCCTGCAAACCGCCCCATATGAACCCTTCTATGTGCATAGGCGGGACATGGTTATCAATTCCCCGACTACACCAACGGTTCCGGCAATCCATTCTGGCAAGCTATATCAAAAATGAGGGTCAATATCAGTGATTGGAGTTATCCATACCATATAGAGACAAGGGACGGGCTATGGGAATCCGGTTTTTCCAGGGACAGAAGATCAAGTACGAACATGAATTTTCCCAACTTCGCGAGATCGTCGAGATCCTTCGCAAAGAGTACCCAGCGGAGCCCATATATCTTCTCACCGGGGTACTCGTGGCAAACGGCCAGATAGACTGTGTCATCCTCACCAAGAACGGACCGCTCGTCCTTGACCTGAAGGCATTCAACGGTGAGATCGCGGGTGTCGAGAACGGGAACTGGGTGGCAAAGACAAAAGATGGCCCGATTCCCCTCCCCAATCTCTTTCTCCAGGCCAAGATACACCGGCAGGACTTCATCGACCGGCTGATACCAGTCTGCAGGCAGCATTTTCCGCACATTGGGGAGAAGAACCTGCGAAAGATAGGTTCCTGGCTTTACTTCTGCCGCGGGAGCACCTATGCGGAGGGGCAGATCGACTTTCGAAAAGTGAAGTGGTTCCGCATCGTCACTGCGGATGATCTCATCCAGAAGATTCGCTTTCTTGATTCCGGCTACACCTTGCGTATTCAGGACATGGATGCCATAGTCGAGGGACTTGGGCTCAAAGAATACACCTTTGAGGATGGAAGTGCGCGTGTTCCTGCTGCCCGGAGAATGAGAAGGCCGCTCCTCTCCCGGACCACCCTCATTATCCTCCTCTTAATATTCGGGGTATTTACCATCGGGATATTCGTCGTGGTCACGTTTCCTGGCGCCAAAATGGCGGCGGCAAATGCCCTGCAGGGGGTGATCACGCTGGTGGGTGGATGGGTGCACCTCGTCACCCAGGAGACCGTCAAGAAAAATTCCACCCCTGAAGACAGCCAGCAGGCGATAATCTATCTTAACCGCTTCCGTGTTGCAGAGGGGATGTTTCCCATTGCCTACGACAGCCGGGCATACTCGCTTGCACTCGCACGGTCAGACGATATGGCAGAGTTCAGGTACCTCAACTATACCAATCCACAGACGGGCTCCTCGGCGCTGGCGCTGAAGCGATGGCATGGTTTCTCAGAGAACGAGACCCTCCTCGAGACGCTTTACGGGCAGTGGACGGGGTACACTCCAGGAATCGAGCGCCAGGCAATCGATGCCTGGATCACAGATCCGGGGAATCGTCAGCGCCTCTTTTTTGCACAGGTATCCGGGGCAATCGCCTGTGCTGACGGGTACTGCTCGTATATCGGGGTCCGCCCGGCCCCAATCGTCACAAACGAGAACCTGAATGCGACAGGAAGCCTCGCGGCGGTATGAAAATGGGGGATATCACTCTTTAACAAGAGTGCCGTTGAGCGCGCAGTATACCTGCAGATTCTCCAGGACCGCGGAGACATGGGCATCCAGGCCAACCTCCTCATCCATGGCGATTATCTCATCGAGTCGTGATGCGGTTGCAGGTATCTTCGGGACCGCTGAACACGAAAGGTCACCCGGCTGCCGCTCGAACGTGCCTATCTTCTTCGCGAGGTCAACTGCCTCCTGCTTGTCGAAGGCTACCAGGGGGCGGATGAGTGGGACCGTCGCTGCCTCAGAGACAACCGCAATGTTGGCCATTGTCTGGGATGCAACCTGTCCTATGCTATCTCCTGTGCAGAGCGCAAGATACCCGTCACGTGCCGCAATCCTGCTCCCGAGGCGCACCATGAACCGCTTGCAGAGCACGCAGCGGAAACGCGGTTCTGCCTGCTGAACCAGTGTTTCGTAGAAATCCCCGGCATCCGCGAGATAGAGGGTGATGGGAAACCCGGCACACCATGACGAGAGCACAGACAGGTGGCGAAGGGTCGTCGCGCGCACGTCCGATCCGGCGAACATCCCTGAATCCACATGCAACGCGTCCACCTCGCACCCTCTCCTCATCATCAGCCAGGTGGCAACCGGCGAATCGATGCCGGATGAGAGCAGCGCGAGGATTCTGCCCTGCGTTCCCCACGGGAGGCCTCCGGGCGCTGGGATGCGGGTGTCGTATACGAGTCCGCCGAAATCGCGGAGTTCTGCAAATATTTCGTATTCGGGGCTTTTGAGGTCAACAGTCGCTGAAGGAATGGCATCGAGAATCGACGCTCCCACAGCCGCCCCGAGTTCCTGGCTGGTTATCCCTTCAACCCCCTGCCGCCTCGCACGGACCGCAAACGTCCTCCCAGGCCCGAGTTTTCCGCAGGCCAGTGCAACCGCCGCATCTCTCACCGCCGAAGGTTCCGGTGTTGTCAGGGTACAGACCGACACGTCCACCACACCAAAGAGGCGGGACACTACCGATGCGATCTCTTCCGGCTGCGCACCATGGAGAATGATTCGCCCGCGGTGTACTTCGGCCCGGTGAGAAAACCCTGCGGCATCGAGCGCTCTTGCGCAGTTCCTGAGGAGGGTCCCCACGAAGTGCCGCTTGACCGGCTCGCTCTTGAGGAATATCTCTCCATAACGGAGCATGACTACCTGCTTCTTTTGGGATGACGCAAGGTGAACCATTCTTCCTGTATATTGGACGTGGTGGTTCATAAAAAAGGGAGATGCATGTGATGAATCCTCTGGCAAGAGCAATGATTCCAAAGGATTGAAGCTCTCTTTTAGCTATCCCTTGACATTGCTCCAGGGGATACTGCCCCTTCACAGGGTGCCAGACAACCGGTAAATGTTAAATCCACCGAAACCAAGAAATACAAAAATGAAAGGGCCATGAGAAGGAATTTTCGAAAAATCGAGCCATTCTCCTGGTGGAGGCGAAAGCCAATCGACCTTTCAGAGTATTCAGGGGGTCTCAGACATGTATGAAAACGTCCTCGTCCCGTTTGACTTCTCCGCCGATTCCCGGCATGCGATAGAGTGCCTGAAACAGATCCCGGGACTTTCCCGTGTGGTGCTCCTCCATGTCATCTATACCAAATACCCCAAACCTGCTGCTGGACTAATGGATCCATCGGTCGATTATGCCCGCCTGCGCCTTGAAGAGTATGCGAGATCGATCGACTGGGAAGGATTGTCCATACGCACCCGGATCGAGGCGATCTCCGGCGGCGATATCTCTGTCGTGGTGAACCGTGTCGCGGCGGAAGAAAACGCATCGCTCGTTGTGATGGGAAGGAGGGGGATGGGTGTCATCGAGGCGCTTCTTCTCGGCAGTGTCGCATCTGAGGTGCTCCGGTACGGCGACCGCGACCTCCTCCTTGTACATGCCCCGCCGGCCCGGAAATCGGGGGCAAAGGAGCCCGGAGGAGGGCCCTCACTCTTCTCCCACCTCCTGGTCTGCACGGATTTCTCCGTACCGGACATTGTTGCGCTCTGCAAGGAGGAACTTCCCCCTGCATCCCGGGTGACCCTTCTCCACGTTGTCAACACGGGCGACTCCAGGGAAGAGGTCCATCTCCATTCGAGTGATGCCTGGACAAGGCTCAAGGCACTCCGTGATGAATATTCAAATCTCCATATCCCCGTCCGAGCAACGGTCTGCGAGGGGGATGCGGCAGAAGAGATCATCCGGCATGCCCGGGAGAATGATGTCTCCCTCATTGTCCTGAAATCCGCAGGAATGAGAGGGTTTATCAAAAATTTCCTGGGAAGTACCACCACGAATGTGACGCGGAATGCCGATGTCCCTGTACTGGTACTGAAGCGTTTCGAACCCGGAACGAAATGAGGCGTTATGGACCGGCTCGCGCACCATGCACAAGGCGGATCTCCTTTGGACTCTTTTTTTTCCGGCTGGGCAAAGGTTGCGGCATGGTATCCATTCTCTCCTCCCGCTCGTGACCCTGCCGGGAGACTGCAGCGATGATCTCCTGGGAACTCATCTTTGCAATCATCCCCGGCATCATCCTTTTCCTGTATGGAATCGAGCAGTTCTCACGGGAGTTCCAGGTTGCCGCGGGTGAACGGTTCCGTGCCCTGATCCAAAGGTTCACCAGCACTCCTCTTCGGGGAACGATTGCCGGCGCGATCGTGACTGCTGTGGCCCAGTCGAGCACTGCGACCACAGTCATCACGGTAGGGCTCGTGAATGCCGGGATCATCTCATTTACTGCGTCTCTTGGGATCATCATCGGTTCAAACATCGGGACCACATTTACCACCCAGCTGATCGCCCTCAACCTGACCGCTTTTGCTCCAGTCTTCATCCTCGCAGGATTTCTCATCGGGATAGTCGGGGGGAGATACAGGGTGTTCGGTCGTCCTATCTTTTACTTCGGACTGGTCTTCTTCAGCCTCTCCATGATTTCGACCATCATGGAGCCTTACCGGTTCGACCCCCAGCTCATCTCGCTCCTCTCCTTCCTCGACAATGTCTTTCTTGAGATTGCATTCGGTTTCCTCGTGACTACCATCTTCCAGTCTAGTGCCGTCACTACGGGCCTTGTCATTGTGCTGACTCAGAACGGGCTCGTCACACCCGACATGGCGATCCCCATACTTCTCGGGGCGAACCTCGGCACGCCGACCACCTCGCTCCTTGTCGCATGGCGGATGAACACCGCGGCAAAGAGGGCAGCCATGGCCCATTTCCTCTTCAACTTCCTCGGGGTCCTTATATTCCTCCCGTTCCTCGGGCCGTTTACTGACCTTGTGGTGGACCTGGGGGGGTCTCCCGGCCAGCAGGTGGCAAACGCTCACCTAATCTTCAACCTCAGCTGCGCAGGAATATTCCTGGTCGCGATCCGGCCCTTCTCCTATCTCGTGCAGCGGGTCGTGCCGGGCAGGGATGACGATATCGTTTTCCTCCCTCGTTTTCTCAAAAAGCCCCTCCCAGATGATGCAGAAGCTGCGGTCCGGATGGTCGAGAAGGAGATCGACCACCTGCTGGAAACAGGCGGAGAGATGCTCAGGGAGTGCAACCACCTCCTCGATACGCCTGGTGCGTCTTTCCAGCGGGTGCAGCAGCTTCGGGAATACGCCCACTATCTGGACGACCAGATCGCTGATGCAATCCTCGAACTGTCCAGGAAGGACCTGGAGAGGGGTGATGCCGCCTACTATGCAGTGCTTCTCCGGATCTCGAGCCACGGAAAAGTGCTGGCAGATGAAGCGGGGGACTTTTCCGACATCTTGCTCCAGAACCGGGAGCGCGGACTGGAGCTCCCCTCTGATTCCGTGCTGATCCAAAAAGACATCCTGTCATCATGCGAACGGAATGTTGGGATGCTCCGGGACGCATTTCCCGATATATCCGACAAAGTCGACGCTGCCATGCGGTCCGTCGATGAGACACTCCGGGTTGAGATCACTCGGCACTACCACCAGCACGTCATCCGTATTTCCCGCGGAAAGAGCCCTGCCGGCAGCACGATCTCCCGGATGCTCTTTCATATCGAGGGGATGGCTGCGACCATCCGCGAGATGAGGAAGTCGACACGCCTGCTGCGTGTGGTCTGATAATCTCCTGCGGTGAAGGGAGACATCCGGCCCCTTCCCCGCGAGAGTCATGGTCGAGGCTTGCTCTCCTCCCTTCCGAATTACCGAACTTTCTGCAGCGATTCTCTGGGAGAGATCCCTGTATTATTCCGATACACCTTTAAGATACAGGAGAAAACCTGTATGACAATGGCAAAAAAGAAGGAGAAGGCGGCAAGTGCCGAAGAGCCGCTCAAATTGTTCTATATCTTCTATAACCAGGAGCGGTGGGACAACTGGATCAATACCCTGAGAGAGGCGAACTTCGAGGCCGGTCCCGACAGCGAGGAGATGCCGGATGGGTACACAACCCTCTACAACTTCTCAATGGACATCACCCTCTCGGTCTTGAAGATTATCAGGCTCTTCCAGAACGGCCGTTACACGAAGGAGGAGGCGCTCGATAAGCTGAACGCGGTCGAGGCCATCGTCATGGGGGAGTCCCGGGAGGATAACCTGGAGGAGTACGTCGAGTCTCTGCAGCTCTCGCTCCTGGTGCTCTTTGCAGGATGCCGGAAGTTCCTGGAAGGCGAGTTCAAGAATGATATCAAGGCGCTCGTAAAAGAGGGGAAGAAGAGCATCGAATCCGACATGGAGAAAGCGCTTGACATCGCCGCCGACATCGCGGCAAACGTGATCAACGGTGCCTCCTGCTGCGCGAAATACGTAAAAGACGATATCGAGCAGCCTACGCTCTTTGACGAGTGGCTGATAGAGGTCGAGAGCATGGCAGAGGCGGTCTCTTCCCTGAAAAACTTTGACGAAGAAGCCGGAGAGACGTGATCGCCCAGAAAGCCCGGTTCCGTCACTCACGGAAACTGGAACGCCTGGCAGGTTATCGGCTCCCCGATCAGGCATTCCATGGCGCCACCCTTGAGGCGATCTCCTCCCGGCTCGATTATGGCCGTCTTGACCACACTCTGCACCAGCAGATTCTCAACTTCATCCACTCCTTCCTGCGTTGCACCTGCCGTGACGCCCCCATGTGCGGCTGCCCGGAGAAGAAGTTCTCCCGGGAGATCCTGGAACTCCGGGAGAATGGACTCGACCACCGCCAGATCGCCCAGTTCCTCCGCGAGGAGTACGGTATCGACCTCTATCCTGCGGACATCCTCTCCTTTCTCGAAGACTCCGTCCATGTCCTCGAGGCGATCCGGGACATCGCGAACCTCCAGGGAATGCCCGATCTCTGCAAGAACGCAGCTGCACATATCGAGCTCCTGGAAAGATGAACACCGGGTTCATCCTCTCTTTTTTTCTCGCAACTTTGATATTCGATGACCCGCTGATTTCTGATATCATGCCTTGCCTGCAAAGCCGTGGAGACCCTGACGGAAGGAGACGCTCTCCAGGCGAGTGGTTTTTAGGCCTGCCGGAGGGAGTAATACCCTTCAATCCCCGGGTTGATCACATGGCAGCGGGGTCGTACTGATGTCACGGACACTCACGGTGACATGGACACCCCGCGCCTGTGAACCTCATCCCTGCGCGGTCTGCAGTGATTCGGGCCTCTCTTTCCTCGAACTCCTCTCTTCTGTCATACCTATGCTGGAACGGGACGGCATCGAAGTATTCTTCGGCAAGGACCTTCCCGCCCCGGATGCCTCCCCGGATGACACGGGGTTCTTTCTCAACGACCGCCCCCTCGAAGACCTGCTCCGCGAGTGCGATCGGGCGCAGTTCATCTGCCACTCGTCCAGGTGCCAGACCTTTGTCCCTGCCGTCGAGATAGTGCGGGACGAGCGGGGAGCACGATGTATAAGGGCCCCCGAGATGCTCTTCCGGAAAGCGATCCTCATGTCACTGGAGAAAGAGCATCCTTCATCTGTGAAAGCAGAAGGGGGAGGATATGATTGCGCTTCCGGACGCGTGAATCAAGGAGGGGAGGACACGGGGGCGATCACCAGGTAAAGAATGGCTGCCTATTGCTCCCACTCAACGGTCTCGTCCTTCTCTTCCGGTTTTTTGCCGCCAGTGTCGCGTCTCTTCTCCCGCTGGCCTCTTGCCACCGACTGGTCCTGTAGCTGCCGCGAGAGAGAGATTATCCCCGACGTGTCCCCGAGAGTCATAGTATCAAGGACAGAAGCCGGGACGATGACAAGGGTGGCCTTCTCCTTGAGGCCTTCGTAGAGCATGTTCATCGCCCGGAGGTGGAGGGCAGTCGGGTTGTCCTGGTAGGTCCTGGCCGCCTCCTCGAATTTTTCAGCCACCTGCCGCTCGGAGTCCCCAAGGATGACCCTGGCCTGGCGTTCGCGTTCAGCCTGCGCCTGCATTGACATCGCGTCCTGGAGTTCGGCAGGGATGAGCACGTCTCGTATCTCCACCGATGAGACGTGAATGCCCCAGTGCTCGGCACGGCCCTCGATGATCCTCTGGAGCTCGAGGTCCAGTTTCTCCCTTCCTTCCAGCATCTCGGCAAGGTTCGACCTCCCGATCACCTCGCGAAGCGCAGTCTGGGCGGCCCAGCTCACGGCCGTCCGGTAGTCCTCGACCTCGAGTGCTGCCCGCTGCGGGTCGACCACTTTCCAGAAGAGGACAGCCTCGACATCGACGGGAACGGTATCTTTCGTGAGGGTCTTTTCCGCCGTGAAGGACGTAGTAATGATACGGGTGTCTATCCAGTACGCGATCGTTTCGGCAAGAGGGGTGATGACAAACACCCCGGGGCCATAGAGCCCCTTGTATCTCCCGAGCCTGAGCACGACCGCTTTTTCCCACTGGTTGGCTATCTGGAGTGCCGCGGCAAGGTAAATGGCAATCACCAGTGCCGCAAGCGCAATTCCGAGATATATAGCCTGACCCGTGAAGGTATACAGCGAGTACGCGGCCCAGAGTCCCAGCAGAAAGAGGATGAGAAAGACGGCTGCCTGGACAGGGTTTGGCTGTTTCATATCTCTGCACTCTTCCATTCTCATCCCATAATGGTATGTATGCAGGAAACCAGATGGTTCTTTTTTTTAGAGAGATTGGTTTCCGGCGGTATGTTCCGGGCGCATCACTGTCAGGGGTCGGACTCGCTCTTCTGCTTCAGCAGGTCAAAGACGTATCGTGCCACCCCTGGCGCCACGTAACCGCAACGCCTGACCGTGCACACCCGAAGGTCTGCGTCTTCGTACTCCTTTGTGATGGCAGGGATCTGGGATGCACGCTTGAAGGTGTAAAAGTGGATCATCGCGCCTTCCCTGATATTCGGGAGGAGAGAAAAGAGCACCTGATCATATCCATATGGCGCCGGGACGATGGCCCGGTCAAACATTGCAGGGAGATCCGGGAGGATCTCCCCCACGTCACCTTCACGGATAACGACCCGTGAATCAACATGGTTGAGGATTGCATTCTCCCAAAGAAACCCGCAGGCCACCGGGTTTTTCTCAATCGCGGTCACGGTCGCACCACGGAATGCAGGCGGGATCACGAAAGGTCCGACCCCCGCAAACGGGACTATGACCTCTTCTTTGGGCTTTACCTGCATCCATACCCGGCAACGCTCGGATGCGAGCCTGGGCGAAAAGAATGTCTCCTTTATATTGAGACGATAGGAGAACCCGTACTCCCTGCTTACGGTGGTTGTTCCTCCACCCGCCAGCACCTCGATATCCGCCACCCGGAGATCACCCCTGGGGATCTCTGCCCTGCTGGCGATTGTGCGGATATTTCGGTGACGTGAGAGAAGTGCGCGTGCGAGATGGAACCTGACGTCATGCAGTTCCGGCGGGAGGGAAAGCACGGCAATGTCGCCGATGACCTGGAACCCGAATGGGATACCCCTTGCCTGTTCATCAAGGAGCAGACCCTGGAGTAGGTCTCTTGAGATCATTGCACCATAGGAGTGGATCTCTTACATTCCGGATAAATGCATGGAAAAGGGCCGACGGTTCTTCGAGAAGGATCCGTTCCCCCACTCCCGCGGCCGGTTTTATGAACTGGTGAGATCTCGTGCCGGGTCAATTGTGATGGGGCCCATTTCCATGATCCTCCCCTCCTGGGAAAGGGTGGCAGAAGGCGGGGAATGGCCCTTCAGGTGTACTTTGAACTGGTAGGTGCGGGAAGTAAATTTTACCCAGGTCTCGCTCCCGCTGCAACGGACCGTATACAATCCCTGTGCCAGGACGTTCTCTCCCGAAAACTGCCCTTCTCTCTTGAAACTGAGATAAAATGAGCCGATTGTGACCTCCTCCCCTCCGAGGGTGGTCCTCTCCAGGATATGCATATCTACATCCTGGACGGCTATGTGGAATGGAGCGAGGAACTGCCTGAAGAAATCCACCTGGCACGCGAGATCATTATGTGAAATGACCTGGTGCGCAAGGAGAAACTGGAGCAGGATCTCCCCCATCCGGGAATCGCACCGTCCATTCACCGGTGTATCCCCCCAATCCCGGATTTCCATGCCCTGGGTGAAGGGGAGGCTGAAGTCATGAGTATACTCCCCACAGAAGTTGGTAGTGTCTGGTTCTTCCTGCATGATCGGCGAAGCATACTCTCTCCAGGGAACCCTGGCTCCAATGTGTGTATTGGGTGCAGGGGTCAATATTTATCACGGGGTTTCATATTCATCGCTGCGATGAATATTCATCATCACAATGAATGTGAATCTATTTGGCGATTCTTCTCCTCATGGAATATGCAGGATCATACCCCCATGAGGCTCCAGCACAGCATGAAAGGCGCTCCTTGTTTGAATTTCTCGAAAAAACCTGGGAATTCTTCCTCTACAGCTCACTCTATCTCGGCGCAGCAGCGGTAGGAATGGCATACATCTCCTGCCTCATCCAGGGAGCCGGTTTTTCCCTTCCCGTCGCCTCGACACTCGGTCTCGTGGTCTTTTCGGTGTATAACCTGAACCGGAAGACGGACGAGGCCGAGGATGCGCTCAACCATGCCAGTCGTCACAGGATCACAAGCTCGTTCTCCCGGCCGCTCCTTGGAATGGCAATTGCCGCGTATGCGGCTGCCCTCTGCATCGCCGCATGTTCCGGAACCGCTGCCATTGCCATCGCCGTTCTGCCCCTCGTTGCAGGGTTGGTCTACAGCCTGCCGTTTCTTCCCAGGGCATCGGCATACCGGCGTATCAAGGAGATCCCGGTCTGCAAGAACCTTGTCGTCTCATTTGCCTGGGGGGTCACTTTCTCCCTTCTGCCTGTGGCGATGAACGGCATCGAAGCTGGACCCGTATCCCTTCTTGCATTCATCTTCATCTTCTCCTGGACCTTTATTGCATCCGTCATTCCCGACATAAGGGACAGGGCCGGCGATGCCGCAACGGGTGTGATGACGATCCCGGTCCTCTGTGGTGTTGAGGATACACGAACGCTCCTCTCTGCGTTCAACCTTCTGTCGGGGATTATCCTCGTAATCCTCGGAGCAGATCTCCTTTCCGCGGGCTCTGCGGCTGTGATCGCCTTTTCACTCCTCTACTCGCAGGCCTGCATCCTCGCCATTGGCCGCACGGACTATGATAGTTTCATCTGCGACGTGGTTTCAGACGGGCAGTTCCTTGTGATCGCACTTGCAGGGTTCATTTTCATGCGGGGAATGTAAGACATGGGAATAGAATGGATATACTGAACCAGTGTAGTGCAGTTTTCTCCCGACACCGATCGAATGACATATTTTCCGGTTTGTGATATGTGTACCATGTATGGATATCCTGGAGATTTACCATCAGCATTCCAGGCTGATCCACTCCATCTACAACTCGCGCCTTAAAATCCAGGTGCTGCTGACCCTGTGCCAGGGGAAGGCCTCGCTCTCGAAACTCCGGAGCATCACCGGGAGCACGTCCCAGGCCATTATTCCCAAGATCCGGAACCTCGAGGCGCTTGCGCTCGTGGAGGCGGAAGGGTATGAATACCGCCTGAGCACGCTCGGGCGAGTGGTTGCCAACGAAGTGAAGGCCTACGTGACCCTCATGGGGGGGATCGCCTCTCACCAGCAGTTCTGGGTCACCCACGACCTCTCAGGGCTCCCTCCCCGGTTCCTTGCACGGATCGGCGACCTCCAGGGATCGCATATCCAGACCGATACGACCGTGGACATGTTCTCGGTCTACACCCATTACCTTGCCATTATCAAGGAGGCCCGCTATATCCATGGAATCTCCTCCGTCGCAAGCCCCGGTCTTGCGCAGTTCCTTGCTGAAAAGGTCAACGAGGGGGTGCCGGTCGAGCTCGTCGTCAACGAAGAGGTGATCGATATCCTGAAGCAGGAGCCCTATGCGGGCCATATGAAAGCCCTTGCCTCATCACAGAACTTCCATGTCTGGGTGACAGGGGAGTGCCTGAGGGTGGGGCTTACCGTGACCGACAGGAACCTCTCGCTCGGACTCTTCAAGAGGGAGAGCAACCTCTATGACAGCTCGTCCGACCTCTTCAGCGATGATCCCGAAGCAGTCGCCTGGGGCGAAGACCTCTTTTTATATTACCGCAAGCGCAGTATACCCCTCGATATCTCATCCCTTTTTTGAAGCAGGACAAAAAGATTTGGCCAGGCGATATCCGCCTGTTCAGCCATCCAGGATCCATGCACCAGCAGTCGCAAGGTAATAGGCACCAAAGGCCATGAGGAAGATCCCACAACCGCGCAGTACCCAGGCATACCTCCTCTCGTCAAAGACCCGCCGTCCCTGGTGGACGCTCGTCGAGACGATGGTGTACCACCCGAAGTCGGCCGACCAGTGCCCTATCAGGAACGCGAAGGCGAACGGAAACGCTTTCTGTGCTGCGGCAAGGACCAGTGCGCTTCCGACCGAGAACCACCACATCCAGAAGTACGGGTTCGAAACGCTGGTAAGGGCACCCGCCAGGTACGGGTTTATGAACGCCTGGTCAGCCTTCCCTTCAGGTATCGCCCTCCCCGCCCCCCTGATGGTCAGTATACCGAAGACCAGGAGCGCGACACCCCCGACTGCCGCTATGAACGTCGTATACTCCTGCAATGCGGTCACCGACCCGAGCCCGAGGATGATGAGGAGAAATATTGCTGCCTCGATGACTGCATGGCCTGCCATGACACGTGGGCCCGTGCTCCACCCGCCCCTTGCCGTTGAGTTGATTGTGGCAACGAGCGTGGGGCCGGGGACAAGCGCCCCGGTAAGGCCTATGACAAGGCCGAGGAGGAATGTCTGGAGCATGGTGCGGTCTCTCTCCTGACTGGGTTTTGATGTTGGGAGATAATGGGATATTTGGTCTTCCAGTCATCAAAGAGGTGCCCCCCGTATCATACCTTCTGTACATCTCCCTGCTCCGGATCGAAGCATCCTTGCTTGATGGTATTCAACCAATTCCTCATGCACAGAAATCTGCCGGGTGCCATATCATCCGCCCACGCGACTTGCAGTCTGAGTATATCAGCCCGAATGCAGCCCGGGTGATGTCCCTTGCCTTTTGAGACTCCGGGCACCCTTCTTTTTGCGATGACAACACTTGCCGGGCAGATCGATTCCTGCCGGAAATGCGGGCTGGCTGTCTCGCGGACACAGACGGTTCCCGGCGAAGGCCCTGCCCCCTGCCGTGTGATGCTTATAGGAGAGGGGCCGGGAAAAAAGGAGGATGAGTGCGGGAGACCTTTTGTGGGACGGGCAGGGGCGATCCTCTCTGACCTTCTCGCCCGAATCGACCTCTCGCGCGAAGAGGTGTTCATCACCAGCGTGGTGAAGTGCCGTCCGCCAGGAAACCGGGCCCCCGGAAAGGAGGAGATTGCTGCCTGTATGCCTTTCCTCGATCGTCAGATAGCAATCCTCTCGCCGGTGATCCTCGTCCCCATGGGAAGGGTTGCTTCCACGGCGATCTTTTCGAGGTATGGCGTTGCCTTCCCTTCGTTCAAGGAAGTCAGGGGAAAGAGATTCCCTGTCAGTGAAAAGGAGACGGGACGGGAGATGAGCATCATCCCTGTCTATCACCCGGCAGTGATCACCCACAACCCCCCTGCCCGTGCAGCCCTGGAAGAAGACTTCATGAGGCTTGGAGAAATACTCCACACTCTCCATTGAGAACGCGACTGCGCCAGATGCAGGAGCCGGCACTCTTTCTTGATACATACTCCCAGTATTCTGCTGGTCAAAAAGTGCCGTTGAGTTTGGGAGTCCGTCCGGAACCCAGGAGATCCCGGTTTTCAAAACAAGGGTAACCTGAAAAGAATGATGGACCCGGGGGGGATGTCTCCCTTTTCCAGGTGTTCAGGGTAATTTCGCCGAGGCCTTTTTCGCCAGGTCAAATGCGAGGAGTTCGTCTGCATCGGTGCCGATGATCATGATAATCTCATACAGGTTTCCTTTTCCGAATATGACCAGGAATCCATGGAGCGGGGCTTCGGTTGAGGGGAATTCGAAACGATACGCCACACTTGCATCGCCGAGGGCCGTCGCCGCAAGTTCGGCAGGGCTGCCTGCTGCAATCTCAGGGAACTGGTCCATCAGAACATCATTCAGCGTCTCTTTGGTTGCAGTCAATGTATAGCGAGAGATCATCTGGTCAACGAGTGTAGTGTTCTGTGCATCCCCGGTGACCATCGAGATTGAATAGCCGCCGAGGTAGCAGAACTCGCCGGCTGGGCAGTCATCATCCCCGGGGAGCATCGCTCCTTCGTGAATCAGGGTATATCCTTCAGGAAAATCGGATGAGTTGAGGAGATATCCCTGCAATTCAGTTACCGCAGGAGGGGAAAGGTCAGGACTGTCAGGAGGAGTATCAACACCAGTCCCTGCAGGTTCTGCCTCTGGGATAGGAGACACCGCGACGCCGGTGGTTGGAGGCAGGGTATGCGGGGATGTGGGTGGGGAAGGGGTATCAGGGGTCGCGATCTCGCCTGCCCCGGTTTGTTCCACTGCAGGGACGGGAGATGTCGCAACACTCGTAGCCGGGGGCAGGGTGTGCGGGGTTGGAGAGGAATTCGTGGTGCACCCTGCTGCAAAAGCCAGGACTACCGCAAGGAAGATGATAAGATTCAGACCGATTGCGTTTTTCATGTATGACCTCAGTTACAAAGGCATTTTTTTCGGTATAAAAATAGTTCGCTTTATTCCGGTATGTCTTTCACTTATCCCGCAGGAGCACGCGCTCTTTTCCGTGATTTGAATATGAACATCGTTCCTCCATTTTCATTTTTTATGCGTGTGTCTCGATGAGAGTCATGTGATTTTTCTCTAGTCCATCACATGTGCCAGTATATCCGGCATGGCATCCGAGATCCCATTCAGGATGAACTGTATCGCAATGGCAAGGACGAATACGGCAAGGAACTTGGTGATGATCCGCAGCTCCTGTTCGCCGATGAACCCAAGTATCCTCGATGAGTACTTCATCGCGATGTAAGATGCCCCGATTGCGACCAGGACCGCGACGATCACCAGGAGGCTCTCGAGTATTCCCACAGCCTGTGACGAGATCAGTATCACTACCGTGATCGTCCCGGCACCGCAGGTGAGCGGAAATGCGAGCGGCACCACGGCAATGTTCTCGAGTTCATCAGGGGAATACACCTCCTTTTTTGCCGACAGCATCCCTGTTGCAAACGAGACGAGGAGGATACCCCCCGCAATCTTGAATGCAGGGAGAGTGAGCCCGAGGACAGTGAAGATTAACTGGCCGGTCAGAGCGAAGAATATCAGCACCACAACCGATATCCGAAGCGAGTTGATCATCACCTCTCTCTGCTGCTCAGGGGTGAACCTCTCGGTCAGGATCGAGAAGACCGCCGCAGTGCTGACCGGGTTCATGATCGCGATGACCGATGTGATTGCAACTATGAGAAACTCGACGGCCGACATGTCCAGGGTTTTACAAGGGCATGGATGGAAGAACAGATATACTTTCTGAGATACGGCATGCCATTACGGGCTAAAACCCGTAATGTGTGAAAAAAAAGGAATGGTTTCGAAGAGATCAGGTCAGGACTTCCCGAAGTACCTTTTCACGTTCGCCTGGAAGAGGTACCAGAGAATGATTCCCGAGATGATGATCCCGATCAGTGCTCCCATGCCACTGGTGAAAAGGTCAATAATCCCCATTACCAGGCTGATAATAGTGATGATGACCCCTACCGTCCATACCCAGCCCCATGCCTTGAAGCATCCGATACCGAGGATGATCTCGATAATTCCGACGATTATCAGGATAAAACCTAATACAAGGCCGATTACCCCCCCGATCGGGCCTCCGATTACTGCACCGAATGCTGCGGCGCCGAGTCCGCCGAGCAGCATGATCAATCCCCCGATTATCCAGAGGATACCGATAATGGTGACTCCCAATGGTCTTTCTGCCATATCTGTGGCTTTAATGAGGGAGATGATAAAGATATGGTCGATTCAGGCAAGACAGCGAACCTTTTAGGTTACCGGGATGAGGATGGAGCAGGAGTGGTTTCCAGCCCCAGTGGTCCGATCAGGTCTTCCCAAAGTATGCTTTCACATTAGGCCTGAAGAGATACCATAGGATGATTGCAGAGATAACGATACTGATGAGACCGGTAGAGAAGAAACTGGCGAATCCCATGATCAGGTCGATGATGGTGATAACAACCCCTGCGGTCCATACCCAACTCCATGCACTGAACGCACCAATGCCGAGAATGATTCCCAGTATTCCAAGAATCAGGTAGACAAAGCCGAATGGTTCCATGAGCGGACCAAGCGTCTCGCCGAAGAGAACCACAAAGCCGATTCCCCCAAACAGCGTGACCAGCCCGCCAATGATCCAGAGAATCGCAACAATCGTGACGCCTAACGGTCTTTCTGCCATAAATGAAGCATCACGATAAAAGCTGATAATAGTATGGGCTGAAGACGATATGAATATATAAATCGTTCCATTTTTCGAAAGGAGGGATCATTCCCCCATGATGTGTTGAAATTCCTGGAGTTACCCTGCTGGGTTGAAGCCATACACTAAAGAAATATATCCCTGCCGTCAATCGGAAATTTATCATGTTCAAAACCTTATTTGGACACCTGCACCTGTTTCTATTATCGATTCAGAGAGTGAAAGAGCGATATATTGGAAGGTCACTTATTCTCTTTATTATTAAAATAGATATGACAGTGAAGGGATCTTATTGTTCTTTCAGATAAGGACCTTTTCTTCGATAAATATCATATGGATTCAAGGGAAAGTGACAAAGGTTGAATGTTGGACCGCATTAGGAGATTTATCCATACCATGACGACCAGGTTCATTCCTGGCAGGGGGGAGGAAGAGGCAGCCACTCGTTACTCCTGGGAAGATTTCCTGTTTTTTATTCCGCTATTCAGGCCATATCTTGGCGCAATCGCCGTTATTCTCTTTTTAACAGTTATTCGTTCATTCTGCATGGCGTTCATCCCGTATTCATCAAAGATCCTTATAGATTCGGTCTTTGGGAACAATCCGATCCAGATTCCGGCTTCCCTCGGGGGGATTTTGAGCCAGCCGGTGCATCAGGTCATCACCTTCATGGGAAGTTCACTTTTTTCGTTTATTCTTGTAGTCATTATCGTAGGATTGGCCATCGGTGTTTTTGATATCATCCGCACTTACCTGACCATCAGGGTCAGGGAAGGTTTCATCATATCACTCCGAACCTCCCTTTACACCCACGTATTGTTTGTTCCCATCCGGTTCTTTCGATCCAAAAAGACCGGGGCAATCATCTCCCGGATCTCATCGGACACCGCATACCTCCAGGGGATGGTCATCACACAGTTTCCACAGATCACCTCATCGGTGTTTACCCTCCTGTTCACCATAGGGGCGATGATCCTCATCTCGCCAAATCTTACACTTGTATTCGCAGGTGTTTTTCCGATTATGGCGGTGATCAACTACCTCATTTCAGGAAAGATACGTGCATTGACGTATATGGAACTTGAAAGGCTCTCAGAGATCTTTGCCAGGATGGGTGAAGCAATTGCGGGGATAGAGATGGTAAAGAGCCACGGGGCAGAACAGAGAGAAGCAGAAGAGATAGCAACCCAGGTCCGTGACCTGGGAGACACCAGGATCGGCAACAGCCTTCTCAGCGCCCTGGGGGAAAAGAGCCGTGCCCTCTTTGCAGGTGCAGCCTTTCTTATCATTCTCTGGATTGGTGGCAATCAGGTATTGAGCGGTATCATGTCTCTTGGGGATTTCGTGGCATTTATCGCCTTTCTTCCCATTGTCGGTGCTGCATTGCAATCCCTCCTCTCTTTCCCACTTCAGATGCAGGGAAGCATCGCAGCTGCAGGAAGGATAAAAGACCTCTTCTCAATCCTGAAGGAATACGACCCTGCCGACCGGTCCGAGAGACCGAAGGCCGCTATCAGGGGAGAGATTATCTTTGAAAACGTCTCTTTCTCCTATGATCAGCGGAGAACTGTCCTTCACAACATTTCGTTGCACGTCGGGCAAGGAGAGATTATCGGGATCATCGGTGAGACTGGCGGAGGCAAGACGACGCTCATACAATTGATCCTGAGGTTTTATCCTCCCACAAAAGGAAGAATCCTCCTTGACGGGATCGATATTTCGAAAATCCGGCATGACCACATCAGGATGCTGATCTCATTTATCTCCCAGGATCTATTCTTGTTTCATGATACCATCAGGAATAATATACGCTATAGTATCCCCCACGCTACTGACGACGAGATCATTGCCGCCGCACAAGCTGCTCAACTCCATGAGACCATCCAGACGTTTCCTGAAGGGTACGACACTATTGTCGGAGAACGGGGCCTCCAGCTTTCGGCTGGTCAGCGGCAGCGGATCTCTCTCGCCCGTGCATTTCTCCGCAATGCACCGATCATGATTATGGACGAACCCAGTTCGTCGCTGGATCCGGAAACCGAATACCGGCTCCTTTCTATACTCGCTGAAAAAGCACGCGGAAAAACCGTGATTATCATCACGCACCGCGAAAGTATCCTCCCGGTCTGTGATCGGGTTCTTCAGCTGGTCGATGGGGAACTTGTTGAAAGAAAGAACCATCACCGAAGAATTATCTGATTTGAGCCCCCATGTCATCAGCGATGCATTCCGGGATAGGCTTTTTCTGTTACCTGTTCATCATTGAAACCCGGGGGCTCGTCATATCTCTCTTTCGTGCAGGGAACCTACCTATGGGAAAACGCAATGTATCTTTCTCTCCTATCCCTGACAAACCGATTCGGATCGATGGAAAATTCAGACTGTTATCGAACCATCCGAAGAATAAATCAGGATTATTTGATAGGATCAAATCAAAAGAGGATACTCTCTGCGATTCACAGATGTTCAAAAAACCCCTCTTATTTGTACTGAAGGTGTTGCCAGCACATGCCTCCCAATGACCTGACAACGTCCGGACTGGTCGAAAAATGGTCAGCAAGAAGTGCGGATTCTCCTGCAATTATCGATACATCGGGCATGGTAATCTCATATCGGGATCTTTCCGGAATCATCTCCTCGTGGAAACAGGCACTTATACGCCAGGGCATCGGTAACGGTTCCCGGGTCGCTGTTGTCCTCCCCAATGGATCGGACATGGCTACAACATTCCTCGGGATTACTGCTGTTGCGACCTGTGCTCCATTAAACCCATATTATTCACGTGACGAGTTCTTCTTTTACTTACAGGACTCGGGGTGCGTTGGATTACTGGTCGGCGACAGCTGTCCGATCGCAGCAGAAGAGGCGGCACAGGATCTGGGAATCCCATGCTACAAGCTCCGACCAATCAAAGAGGTGCTCTCCGGCGTATCCCCGGTTTATGGAGAGGTACACTCACATAATCCCATGATACCACCGGTCGTGCCGGATTCACACCCTGAAGACTCCGCCATTATCCTTCATACTTCCGGGACCACAGGGAAGCCTAAAAGGGTGCCGCTCAGGCAGGATCGCATCTGCAGGAATGCTGCCGCCATTGCAGGAACCCTGCACCTCACTCCTGCAGACCGGTGTCTCAACCTGATGCCGCTCTTTCACGTACACGGACTGGTAGGCTGCCTCCTCGCAACCATCTATTCCGGGGGAGCGATCATCACCACCCCGGGCTTTCAGCCGGATAAAATTGCAGGCTGGTTGCGCGACCTCGAACCCACCTGGCTTTCCGCAGTCCCTGCAATCCACCATTCACTCCTGCGGGTTGTCGGGAATTATGAAGAAATCACACACCATCTGCGGTTTATCCGATCATGTTCGGCCCCGCTCCCCCCATCTCTGCTTCAGGATATGGAGGAGCGATTTAAAGTCCCTGTAATCGAAGCATACGGGATGACGGAGGCATCCCATCAGATCGCGTCGAACCCACTTCCCCCTGCCTCCCACAAACCCGGTTCGGTCGGTATACCTACCGGCTACACCATCAGGATCCAGGACCGGCGTGGCCAGGAATGCGATCCCGGCATGCGGGGAGAGGTCTGGATCTGCGGAGAGAATCTCTTCTCCGGATACGAGGATAATCCGGATGCGAATTCCGAAGATTTCATGAGCGGTTTCTTCCGCACAGGAGATGAGGGATATGTCGATCCTGAGGGGTATCTGTTTCTCACCGGGCGATTAAAGGAATTGATCAACAAGGGGGGGGAGAAAGTCGCTCCCCGTGAGATAGAAGAAGTATTCCTGCACTACGCCGGCGTTGACCAGGCTGTCGCATTTGGCATCCCGCACAAAGAACTCGGGGAGGATATCGGGCTCATCCTCGTTCCTTCCCCTGGGTACGAACTGGCAATAGCGAATCTCAAGCAGCATGCCCTCCAGCACCTTGCTCATTGGAAAGTCCCCTCAAAGATTAAAATCATGGACGAGGTTCCAAAAGGCCCGACAGGAAAGGTCAGGAGACGCGATCTTGCAGCGCTCCTATTGGATTTGGACAGGCACCCTGAACCATTACCTCGGCATCGCGGGAATCACCCTTGCGAGTGGGAATCCCCTTCCGAACTTGAAGAACAGATCCAGAAAATCTGGGCGGATACACTCCAGAGTGGGCCTATAGGCCTTGATGAAGACTTCTTTTCTCTCGGGGGATACTCGCTCACTGCCCTGGGAATCACCACAGAACTCGAGCGATCATTTGCGGTCGAGCTCGCTCCCTCCATCCTCTTCAGTGCGCCTACAATCAGGGAGCTCGCCGAAGTGATAGCAAGGGAAAGATCCGGGGAGCCACTCCCGACTTTGGTCCCGTTCCGGAAAAAAGGAGACCGGGTCCCCCTCTTTCTCGTCCCGCCAGGGCATGGAAACGCATTTTTCTACCGGGAATTTGCCGCGCTCCTTGGATCGGATCAACCCTTCTACTCATTCTCCCGGTATCCGATGCCCACAGCTCCCGGCTCTATCGAGGGTATCGCAGCCAGGAATATCGATGAGATCCTTCGGATCAATCCTGAGGGACCGTTCCTGGTCGGTGGTTATTGCTTTGGTGCTGTCGTCGCCCTTGAGATGGCTCACCGGTTGCAGGAACGGGGATTGGAAGTGCGGGGCCTGATGATTATCGATCCCGACCAACTTCCAAATGGCCCTGATTGGACTTGGGAGCACCCGCAGCAGACCCGGAAAGAGTTCCTTCTATGGCTTATCCGGGGTGGCCCACGGCGTTGGTATTGGTTTGTGCCCATTTACATCTCCCGTAAGATCCGCCCACCGCGATTCACTCCTGAAGATCAGAAGCAATTGGAGATCCTCCTCGCCAACACCAGAATGCTCCGGGATTACCGCGCCAGGCCTTATAAGGGTCGTGCGATAGTGTTCCACCAGGAGAAGGCTGATAAAACAATGAGAAAACGGTGGGGGATCATCCTTGGGGAGTCAGCAAAGTCCATAATTATTCCGGGCACGAAGCACAACGAAGTGCTGGATCGAGGAGGCAGGCGGATAGCGGACCAAATGAGAGATTTTTCGAATCTCACAGATAATTATGACCAGATATCTAATCCGTAGTTGTCTGATACCAGAAAAAATTTGAGATCCCGCCATCATTATTCTGCCTCCTTGCTGTTTTGTATATAGACTAAATTGAGGTTGTTGTCTCGCAAACCTATTCAGTCACAAACCGCCACCGGGGCGTCCCATCGGGGGGTGCGGTGTGAATCGCATACCAGGGTGGGGAGAAGGGAGCCCCTACAAAATTCATACGATTCGCCAATCCTGCCTATACCAGATAGCGAAGAGCTGTTTTCCTCTTACGCTTTATAAAAACCGAAACTTATCGATTTGAGTGTCCATTAAAATAAGGTATTGTGAAGAGATACTGGTTGCAGGAATGGCAGCGGTGACCAGGGAGGGGGTGAATAGGCCAGGCAGCACTTTGGACCTGTGAAACTGGAACCACTGTGGGATACCCTAATTCATCGGCTGCATTCTTTCCCTCCCTCTACTTTTTAACATATTAAAAAAGGAAAAATCGATTCATTACAAATACCACGTATGGGAGATATTTAATTCGCAGTCTCGCCTACAAGACCTGCGATATCATTTGACCTATGCATAATAGATGGCCTGGTTATTTCCTGGAGAACCAGGGGGCAATATATGAATGCAACAGTGTTGAAAAGATTTCAAGCATTATTTTTGGATTTTTCCGTTCAAATGAAGGCTCAGCTTATCCCCGATGGCTATCCCATTCCTCTCGCAGTATCCCCCGTTCACTTCGATCAAATACGCAGAAACGGAATCTGACGTAATCATCTCTTTGCTCATGGGGATAAGGTCCCTTTTAATATCGACAACTGAAAGATCCGGTGAGATTATTATCATATCCAGTGGGATCAGAGTATTCTTCATCCAGAACCCAATCTTGTGAGGTTTTTCAAATACAAAGATCATTCCGGAGTGTTCGGGAAGGCTCTTCTGGAACATCAGGCCTTTCGTCTTTTTTTGGGGTGTATCTGCAATTTTTAGATTGATTCTTCGGTGATTTCCATGCTGGCTGGAAATGATGGCATAAGGTTGTGTTCGAAAATACCTTCTGTATATCAGAAATAGGCCTATGCTAATGCCTAGGCATATGAATATGGCGATATCCAAATCCATGAACAACGATCATAGGATATTTACCATCCTATTTTGATAAAGATCTCTTCGAGCCATTATCCCAGAATAGACCACAATCTATATTAGCCTTTAAAATCTTTTTACATTTATATGGCATACGAGAAACCCAGACTGATTGATCTGAGTGCGCATCCTGAAACAGGACATGGTCAGATGAGGGAATGCAAATCAGGGAGTGGTGCAGCTGGACCCTGTATTGGCGGTTCAGGCCCCGGTGTTGATATTTGTACAGCGGGGCAGGGCGGATTCAGGCCACCTTAAATACGTATCTAATATTACAGCGTTAATTTAACAAATTTCAAACATATTCATTTTTTATCTTTTCAGAATTCATATCCATTAAATAACTTTTTCAAATTATCATAATAATTAAAGGATAGCGTCTCATTGCCATGGTATATCTCTAACCCAGAATAAGAAATGAAATTCCAGGATCCGACAGGAGTCAGGGTGCAAAGAAGAGGTATATGAACGTATACTACTCGTACTAAGGATTGTTCGGAAAAACTATTCATCGAAAAAAGTAGTTCACATAGGAATATCCCTGGAAATTAAACTACATCATTATGGTCACACGACTGATTGATCAAAATAATAAATATATATCGTTCGATCAACCGGAGGTTCCTGGCTTTCTGTTTACTTCATGCCCCCCACTTCTTTCCCTTATTCAACTATTGAATCGGAATAGATTGCATAATGAACCATTTCCTAATGATTCATGGAATAATATCGTTCATTTTGCACAAAAAATGCATTTGACACCCCTTCTCTATTCTACACTTAAATCTAAAGAAAATGTTATTCCTCCTCCTGAAATTTTCATGCAATTGAAATCGTTCTATCAAGCAAATGCGGCCCGAAATCTTTTTTTCACTCATAGCCTGCTTGTTTTGTTAACCGAATTAGGGAAAAAAAACATACAGGCTATACCATTGAAAGGGATATATCTTGCCAATTGCGTGTATGATAATCCCTCTGCAAGACAGATGAACGACCTGGACATCATGGTCCGTTGGGAGGATGTTCCAGCTGCGTGGGGTATCGTTGAGAACCTGGGATTCAAAGCTTCCGACACGTTCCATCTTGATGATACCTATCGTCGGATAAAGCACCATGCGCCTGATTTTCTTCATCCATCCGGAACCAGAGCGGAAATTCACTGGAATATTCTCTCTCCGAATGGTGGCAATAGAGGGAAAAGTCTGGAAGACATGATCTGGCTTCACACTATGCCAGGAGAGATCTTGGGAAAAAAAGCACTTTTTTTAAGACCGGAACTATCCATACTTCATTCTACGATTCATCTGACATTCCTTCACATGTTTAACTCCGGGATCCGCGATATTTATGATATCGATAATATTCACAGGAAATTCCGTGGTACTATTGACTGGGAATTTCTCATGGCTTTTTCGAAGAGGTTCAGGTTTGAACGGGCACTACACCTTGTTCTTGCTCTTACCGATATCATCACAGGCTCAGATATTTCAGGTGAATTGAATAAAAATGGCCTTCATCTTGAAATTCCCGATAGCATTCTCATTTTTGCGGTGAATGAGATTATACGGGGAGGTTCAAATGACAGCCTTTCAATAAAGTTATTGACATCAAATCCAGGCCCTTTTGTAACAACACGTGCATTGGTGAACTGGTTTTTCCCCGGTCGTGACGAGATAAGAGACAAATATCATGTACCTCCGGGTCCTTTTGGGGTGTATCGTTGTTATCCAATCCTCAATTACTATCGAGTTACCCATTTTGACAAGATAGTACGCGATTTTTCCTTTGGCAGATGGATGAACGGGTGACATACAGCTCTTTAAATGAAAGAAGAAAAAAATATTACCATCAATTTGCTTAAGATATTTCATTCATTTTTTGATCTGTCCTCTCACTCATCATCACCCGAAAAGCCTTGTTCCGGGGAACAGCCCGGCCTCTGCAGCATCCTCACAGAACTTATGCCCTGCGAGGAGATCGTGATATACATAATAATTCCCTGCAATACACTGACCGAGGCATATGTTCTTCATGAGGCATCGCGCACAGATACCCTTCAGGCCGTCGGGAAGGTGTTCCCGCAAATCGTTGAGTTCACGGGAATTTTCCCAGATGTCCCTGATATTATCATCTTTTGCGTGACCGAAACAGAGCTCGGGGACATTCTTTCCTATCCCGCAAAGGGCAAACGTTCCATCGTGAAGCACTCCGAGGATCGTGAAGATACCGCATCCACCACAGGCATTGTCCAAATCGAACATTGCCGAGAGCGGAATAAAAGCCTTCGGGATGTTGGTCAACAGGGGAATCCCAATCTCTTGGCGGAGCTCTTTTATGATCCAGTTCGACAATGCGATTTGCTCCTGCACCGTCACCGTCTCTCCCTTCTGCTCCATCACCTCCCCCCGCACCGTGGGGGTGATAAAATTGTATTTCACCGATGAGGCACCCAGATCGCGGGCATACCGGGCAAGGCTCTCGATTTCATCCCCGTTCCGGCCGGCAACTGCCATGATCACCTGTGGATGGATCCCGGTCTCGACGAGTGTCCTGACTCCCTGGGACGCCCTCTCGAAGGAGCCGGAGACCCCCCTCATCCACTCGTGATTCTGTTTCATGCCATCGATACTGATCGAGATAAAATGGCCCTTGCAGGACTTGATGAGATCCGCGATGTGGGGTGTCATGGCAACCCCGTTGGATTCAATGGAGAGCGCAAGCCCTTCGTCCCTGATAAAACGAAGGATCGGAATAATGTCCGGGTGGATCAAAGGCTCTCCCCCGGTCAGTTTCACTGTAGTAAGCCCAATCTCTTTTGCCTCCGTCACAATTTTTTTGAAGAGCGCGAAGGGAAGCGCCTTTTTTGAAGTATCGGCATTCAGGAAGTCGGGGGCAATCCAGCAGTGCCGGCATGCCATGTTGCAGTCCCCTGTGAGGTAAAAATAGAGAGTCCGGAGTGGAGGTATGATCTTTTTTTCTTCCGGACTCGTGAGAGCATCACTTGCGTCCATACTCATCAGAACAATTAAAGGGCAGGATGCCCCCCACGTATATTCCATCTCATCGTATCTGTCATCCGATACAGAGAGTATCCGTCCATGATCTTCATTTCTGCGATTCCTTTGGCAGGTTGACGATTCGCCCTCCGTGTTCCAGGAACCGTTTCAGGCAGCCGTCTGGGCTTGGGGCAAATACATTCCCGGTTCGGGTATAGCTGCTTGCCGGGCAGTTCCCCGTGCATGCCATCTGCCATGGACAATCGGCACATTCGGGAAACGTGGAGAGCGGGATTGTATAGCGGTTTCTTAAACGGTTCAATTCAGGATGATCCTGCCAAATTCTAAGTAAACGGTCACGATTAATCCGACCCAGTTCGATGTGGGCGAGCATGTTGCAGGGTACAATCACTCCGTCCGGGCGGACAGCGAGCTTGCCCCACATGCACCCGCACCCTGCCAGGTAGCCCCTTCCAGGGATTGCCCGCCCTTCGGCTCGTGCCTTCTCCATCTCCTGGAAAGTTCTGCCCAGTGCCAGGGGACCGTCTGCAGCACTTATCCGCCCGTGATAGTGTTCTGCCAGGAGAAGGGATCTCATCATCGCATCGCAAAACTCGGCCGGCGTCAACCCGACTTCATCGGGATTCTCCCGGGCAACTCCAAGGTAACAGGTGCTGTTGGTGGAAATGGAGGGCATGCCAATCTCATCGAGAAGGAGGTGGACAGTATTTTCAAGATCATCAAGGTTGTACCGGTGAATGGTAATCCTTGACGTGATGGGAACGTTCGCATCCTGGAGCGTTCGAACTCCCCTCATCGCTGCTGCAAAGGAACCTGGGCCTCTCAGGGAATCATGCGTCTCGGAGCAGGACCCATCAACCGAGATCTGCACGTAGTCACAGCGGCCGGTAGACGCAATAAATTCAGCGTGTTCGGGACGGATGAGCCCCCCGTTTGAGAGGATCGAGAACCGCATGCGGTTTTCCACGACCGCTTCGATGATATCCAGTAAATCATCCCTGATGAATGGTTCCCCGCCTCCAATACAGACAGACATCACCGCGCAGTCACCGAGTTCCCTGCAAAACGCAGCCCATTCATCAGTGGGGAGTTCAGTTTTGGTATCAGTCGGACTGGTCCTCTGATAACAATATTTACATTTCAGATTGCATCGAGAGGTGATGTCCAGGTCCATGCTTTTTGGAGACTTCATCAGCTTTCTCGATTCAACCATTATTCACCGGTCCTATAACCTTCCCACCTGTTCCGTCCATGTCACCGTATTCTCTTCATGAAAGAGAACAATGCTTTTCCTCTTGATAATACGGCATCCGGGTTGTTGATTACCAAAAATGGAGGGCTATCATATTATAAAGGATCGTATAATTCCAAGGAATAACTCCATTCTTATTCCTGACACGGCATTCACACTGGACTGATAACAGGGCTCTGCCGGGAGGGCATGCTCCAATCGTTCCCACTCCCCGCTCAAAAATGCCGATTAAGACAGGTACTCCCAGAATGATCCATCAAGGGCAGCTCGAAGGATACCACAGGATAAATGTGATACCGCATCACAGCTGCGATGGAAGAGTCCCATATGCCAATCAGCATAGGTATCGTCATTATTTTCTTTTCGAAGGCAGATGCTGCTCACCTGGACTGCAGACTGATAGAGAAGGGATGCGGCCTGGCCTTTCCCAATGGGGACAGCCTGGTCTTGTTCCCCATGTTCAAGGAACCAGATCCCTGTCACCGGAACGGCATACCCTACGTCCCATCTCCGGTCAGACAAATCCCGGATAAGAAAATCACTCCATGTGGGAAGAGGGTGAGCATAATAGATTCCTCCGGCCGGTACAAGGAGCACGGCATCATCACACAAGGCATGCCATGGCGGAGGGACACGGCTTGCACATGTGGATTTCCCTGTTGCCCCGGGAGCTGCGATCATTATTGCCTCCCCATCCCGCTCGAGAAGTGCTGCATGGACGGGAATGCCACCAAACGGCCAGATCGCGAGGTAGAGGGTCTGGATGGCGAGCATCATCCTCACGATATCCTCTTTTGGGTCCCCGCGTTCGAAGGGAATAATCTCAGTGACGAGATCGGTTCCATCTGTTTTTGCATAGCTGTTCATCCAGCGCGATCGTGAAGTTACCCAGCATCCACGATGAAATAATGGTGCACCCGAATCCTGGAAACAAAACCTCCAGGAAGGACCAATTCTCCCCCTTTCTACTTCACGAAGCATCAGGATGTGTGCAAAGTCCTGCAACCAGTCCTCAAGATCGGCGGAAGCTTCCAATGCCCATCGCTGACCGTTCCGAATGACGAGTTCGTAGGATTCTCTGGTCATGGGGATATCCTGTCTTTTCCCGATTCCTTGAAAATGACCGTTCTATCCTTTCTCATTGCTTTTATAATCATTCCTGTCATGGGATTCACGACGTGACTGCGAAATGAACTCGAATCCCTTTTCATACTCGAGAGAGTAATAATTCCGCTATCGGGATCCTCTTCAATAGGGATCAATTACTTCGTTCACCTCCTGGATAGGTTGGCTGATTCTCATCGATGACTGAGTGTTGCGTCCCTTTGAATGCGCTATTATCACATTCCGCCGGACAATCCGGGAGATGCCCCCGATCAATGAACAGCCGGTAGGGTGGGAGAATTGTCCAATCCCGGTCCTTTTCTCCTTTCCACCCGACAAGTCTCCTTCCTAAGTACACCTGGAGATCGTATCCTTCATGTGTCTTTACGAGGACCAACCGCTGCTGATACCGCTCCGGAACCATACGGCAAATGAATTTTATCTGTGATATTTTCCAGTAAGGCTTCGCAAAAAAATGTTCAAACCGTGTGAGTAGTTTTACCCGTTGTTGTGCATATTGGTGATGCCTCATGCCAGCTGATCCCATAGAAACAACCATAGGCCGATCCTCACGGATACCTCCGGTCACCACTCCCATG
Source organism: uncultured Methanolinea sp. (assembly GCA_964598545.1). Lineage (GTDB taxonomy): Archaea > Halobacteriota > Methanomicrobia > Methanomicrobiales > Methanospirillaceae > Methanolinea_A. Next base: position 42,280 of record CAZRCH010000003.1, read on the forward strand.
ATTTCAGAGTGCATGACAGGATGCATGTCATTGAATAGCATGTTGTCACCCCGTGTGCAATACGATCCATCAGGGTATTTGATGACGACACGATGAATGATGAGACAACCGGTATTTGCAGGATCACGAAAAATAATCACATCGCCAGGAACAGGTAAACGTTCAGATACAGGCACCCACTCCAGAATATCATCCTGGAGCAACGCAGGATTCATGCTGGATCCCACATATCTGATCTGCCGGTTACTCTTCATGGAAACCGAAAAATAGTCAGATTTCTCCCGGATAAACCTTTTTATCCCACAATCTCCAATAACGGATCTATGGAATCAAGCAAAACCGCGTCGGGAAGGAGTGTCCTTCGAAAGAAGGATCAGATAGTACTCAGGGAGGAATTTGATGACTGGGCTCTCCTCTTTGATCCGGATACTGGCATGGTCTGCGGTGTCAATCCTGTCGGCGTGCAGGCCTGGATGATGATTGACGGGAAACGTACGGTTCAGGATATCAGCAGGATGATCCGGGATTCCTATCCCGATGCACCCGATTCAGTGATTGATGATATTACAGATTTTATGAATGAAATAAATGAAAAAGGATATGTCACTTTCATTTGAATACTATTTTCTGCCTGGCACATACACCAAATTCCGGCGAATTTTCCGTATGTCATCTCCTTTAAGGAGGTGTTGATATTCCTGGGGCATGTATGTATCTGTTTGAAAAAGATAGGGCTATCCTTTTGCCAGGAAATCTGAAGTTTGAATACAATGAATCATAAGAGTCACTGGGAGATCAAATCAGGAGACATCCGCTTCATCCAAGTCAGATCCACCTCTGGGACTTTGAGATTCCGGATGAATTTAGAATAATGAGGGAATATCCAGATGGCCCTGGTGATGAGATGGAATTATATCCTTCCAGGGGTCTGGCCAGGATTTTTCCTAAAGTTGTCCTGCATCGTCTCAGGTCTTACATCCTTGCATCTTACCTCTCCTGCAATCCTGGGAAAGTACGGCTTTCATACGGACAATATGGACAACCCATTATTGACACTCCTTCCTGTCCATATACCTTTTCAACGTCTTATTCAGATAAAAATTGGATGCTGGTTATCAGTCACGAAAACCTTGTTGGAGCCGATATTGAGCAAATCAAGGAAAGACCAGGACTCAATGCAATTGCACACCGCCTATTTCATGCAGAGGAATTGAGCCATATCAGATTGCTTCCTCGCATTGAACAGATACAGGCATTCTTTCACCTCTGGACACTCAAAGAAGCATACCTGAAAGGAACCGGGAAAGGGTGGTCGGGCTGGGAATCCCTCCCGGATATGACTCGATGCATCTCCGTGGATTCAACAGGTTCTTCGTGGACATGCCCCCGTGTCGAAAAACATCATGCATTCCTGATGACCAGCTCAATGATGTCCAGGGCACTTGTATACGGCACCTCGCGGTAGGGATACTATCAAAACCTGGTAAAAGAGAAGTTTAGTCGACCCTCTCCTAAAAATCAGAGTTTAATTCGTTATCCTTGAGAAGATACTACTGTCACCAATATCTGATGCTTTATACAAATAAACAGGGTTAACCCCTTTCCGAAATTACCATTCAACCAAGGCCTTTAATTGCTTCTTTGACTGAATGCCGCTCAAAATGCACATTGAAGCTAATTAAGGGGGGGGAGATGGATCTGTCCCTGATTAGGGTCAGAGATCCCGGATCATCAGGGTTATTCCTCCGGGAATCCCGGCAAAGAATGCCTGACCGCTGACAATGAAGTCATCATAGGTAACATATGCCGCACCAGAGAACCCGCATTGTTCACAAGCGCGTCGCGAACCCGGGCCGGTACAGTCCGCAATTACCCTGGAATACCCCCGGTGCAATGCCAGGGAGAGGATTCTGCTGACCAGGCGGATGGCAATTCCCCTGCCGCGTTCGGTCTCCCTCACCCCGAGCTGGAAGAGGTGGAGCACCGTCCCGGGTTCCGGATATGCCAGATCCGGGCAGCGTGATTCCACCTCTCCGAGGATCTCCATGCTCTCGGAAAAAAAGGAGAGAAGCGTGGAGATACCGGGAGAAACCGAACTCCAGTCGGTGGCAAGGTCGCTGCAGAGCGCGAACCCGACCACGTCTCCCGTATCGCATTCGGCCGCGATGACGCTCATGCCCTGATCCGCACAGAAATGGAGGTATTCCCGTGCAAAGGGCGAAAACTTGGCAGGATCGATCCCATGGCGACGGGTCATCGGTTCGTCGTTGAGGAAGACATGGGCATAAAGTGCTGCAGTCTCATCTGCAGTCTCATGGGTGAGTGGTAAAAGGCGTTCTCTCTCTTCATGAACCAATCTTTCGGGCGGGACCCCGACAACCCGGCCCTTTCCCGAACCTTTCATGGCACAATCACGCACTCCCAGTCTCCCCCCCGAATATCCGGTCCACTCCGAGCAGGATGTTCACCCATGCCAGGTCGTCGCTGAACTGGATTGCGATGAGCACCATCAGGGTGAGAGGGACTGCAAAGACCATCCCCGCAATCCCAAGAAGCCACCCCCAGAATATGACGGAGAGTATCACGAGCAGCGCAGGGATCTCGAACTTTCGTGCGGCAAAGTAGGAGAATACGGGGTTCTCCACGACGAGGTTCAGGATGCAGACAATCGCGATGACTGCCGCGGCGCCCCAAAGGCCGAACTGCAGCCAGGCAAAGAAGATGGCCGGGATTGCCGCGATGATGAGGCCGATGAACGGGATATACGCGAGGACGAAGGTCAGGACCCCCCATAACATGGCGGCGTGGACCCCCATGGCATAGAGAGATCCCCCAAAGAGCACTCCGTGGACCAGGTTCGTCTCAGTCCTGACCACCACGAAGTCTATCATGTAGCCACTCATGCGCGAGAGACGGGCCATTTTTTCCGGATCGATCCTGGGAAGGCGGGTGAGTCTCTCTGCCAGGCGGGGTGCCTCGAGAAGCATGAAAAACGTGGTGACCGCGATGAAGAAGAGGTAGAGGAGGAGGTCAGAGAGGTTCATCACGGAAGAGAGGATGAGGCCGACAAGGGAGCCAAGGTCGGGAGAAGAGGGGATGACACCCGTCGGGAGTCCGTGGCCGGCGAGCATCCCCGAGATATGCGCCAGCCGCTGGTTGAGTTCCGCCTGGTAGAGTGGGAGATCATGCATCAGGACCCCAAACGAGTAGAGAGCGATGCCGATGAGGGCGAGGACTGCCGCTATTGCAGCAAGAGTCAGGATGGTCACCGAGACGATATCGGGAATTCCCCTCTTTCTCATCCGGTCCATTGCAGGGCAGGCGATGAGGGTGAGGATGAGGGAGATGACGATGATCGTGACAACGTACGCACAGAACTTGAGGCCGATGATCACGAGAAAGAAAAATCCTGCAAGTACAAGGGCCCGGGAACCGGATGGCCACTCTTCAGGGAGCATTCATGAGAAGATATCTCTTTCATCCCTTTCAAATGTTCCATCTAAAAGAAGCCGGGATATGGACATTCATCACAGGGTCGCAGGATGAGCCATGCCGGATGCTGAAGAGGCGGGCATCCCGGAAGAAAATGTAAGCGAACCCGTTTCGCCCACCTCTGTCTTCACCTTATAGTGACTTCTCCATCCAGACCGAATCAAAGAAAAGCCCCTGCTTCTTTCCTGCTCCGTGGAACCGTCCCACCTCAGAGAACCCATGTCTTTCGTGGAACCGGAGGCTCCCTTCGTTTCGGGAGGATATATGGGCGAGGATGAGAGAGATGCCCTGCTTCTTTCCATGCGCCTCAAGATGACGGAGCATTGCGGTCCCGATTCCCCTGCTGGTCATGTCGGATCTGACGAAATATGTGACTTCGGCCGTATGAGCAAACGCAGGCAGAGGGTTATGGGGGCGAAGCATTCCAAACCCCGCCAGTACTCCATCCCTGTCACGGGCAGCAACCGCAGGGTATCCACGGGCTGCCTGCATCATCCTGTCAAAGAATTCATCCGGGACCGGTTTCTCCGGAAAGGCCCCAAAACTGGTCCTGACGTAATAATTGAAGATATCGATAACTTCGGATCCATCGGATCCGGTAAGAGGCAGGAGGGTGATGTCAGACATTTTCCTCATTCCTTATTGGAGTAAAGGTGGGGTATCCAACCCTGATATGCAATGTGGTCCTTTGGATGTATCTGCAAAAAAATACCCGTTCTTCTTTAACAGGCTTCCATGCTCCTTGAAAATGCCAAAAATATTTTTCACTCCCGGTGCCTTCCGTTCTGGAATTTCCAGAATACCTCATGGTAATCACGCAGTGATTCTCAATCAGGAATGAAGTATGCCAAATTTTCGCGCAATCCGTTGCGATTATCTCTGGATAGTGGTCACGGTCATGGTTTCTGATGCGACAATGATCGTCTCCTCTGTTTCAAGCGCGGCCAAAATCAGCTCGCTCAACCGCGAACGAAGTATCCTCCGTGTCCGTGTGTCGGCAACGTACCGCGCTTCGAGCAGGATCCAGTTATCCGTGAGCGAGAGGTAGACGGAAGGTTCGACCACTTTCCTTGGGAGGAAATACTTCTCCCCAATCCGCTCGATCTCGGCCTCAGCCAGCTCGGTCATGGCATCGGTCTCCCGTTTCAGTATTAAAAGGATGATGTCACGGGCCTTTCTCCAGTCGCTCTCATAGGTGAGAGGGATCGAGATCTCGTCCCAGACAAACGAGTGGTCCCGGGTATAGTTGAAGAAGACTTGGTTGATCACCTGGGCATTCGGGACGACGACGAGCCTCCCTGATGGCTGATCGCCCTTCACCCATCCCCGGATCTCCATCATCGTCGTGTTCATGATCCCGATGTCCATGACATCTCCTACATTATCGCCAATTGAGATGCGGTCGCCGACCCTGAAATACCCAGATACAATGATCAGGATACCCCCGACAAAATTTTTGAAGACATCCTGGACCGCGAATGCGAGCGCAGCCCCAATGATCCCGTACGATACGATAAGCGACGAGGTGTCAGTGATCCAAATCCGGAGGCTCGCGACAAGGATCACCACGATCGAGAGGATGGAGAGGACCTTTCGTGCGGTATACCTTGTCTTCTGGTCCTGGATGCGCCTGACCATCAGCTGGCCGAGAAGTACGGAAAAGACCAGGTACGAAACGGCAAGAACGAGCGAGGTGAGGAAGAGATTTGTGACCGCGAGGTCATTGAGCAGGTAGTGTGCAACGCAAAGGAGCGCCGACAACAGGATAAGAGCCCCGGAGATCAGGATCTGCTGCTTCATGCGCGGTTACCATTGCGTTTACTCTCCAATTATTTAGAGGAGACTGTTTTCCCACTTCCTTCACTCAGTGTCGTCCACTAAAATCGCAAATATCACTCATGGCCGGGCACGTTGATAAAATTGAAATGATGCACGGGAACTTGCATGAACCTCTGGCCTCATCGCCTGCCGCGAAAGAGATGTGCACCCCTTTTTTAGATCAGGTTTCCGAACCGCGAAGCGCATGCGTCCTTATACGCCCCCTCGACGTCCGAATCAGGCGGAGTATAGGATTTGGGGATATACCCCAGGATCGCACGAATCATCCTCCGGGCCGAATCCTCCCTCTGACCGACAAGCATCTCCTGCGCCTCGCACCCTGCAGGGAGATCGTGGAGGTCGTCGTGGCAGCGGGAGCAGAGGACCAGCAGCCAGCCTTCAAGATCCTCGGCTGGCAGCGCCCCTTCCCTATCCTCATTGACAAACGCATGCACTTCGAGACTGTCGGCTTCCTCGGCCTTCCCACAGAGTTCGCACTTTGATCCGACCGCCTCTTTCACCTTCCTGGCCCTGATGGGGTGTTCGAGCAGGAACCGCGGTGTCGACATCCAGCTGCATCTCCCATTTCCCGGGATGGCAGTGCAGGATAATAAGGATTGGGTTTGGGGGTGTTTTCGGGTCAGGGGGCACCCAGGGGATTGCCTTTTCTCACTGCAAGAACAGGCTTGATGGGATAGGCCTGTACATTCAGCTTCAATACCCTGCCGTGCGTCATTCACACTCCCCGAAGTCTGCACACTTTATACCCGGGCCCCGCCCTACATTTCATCATGGACCCGGTCATCACTCGTATCCGAAAGGAACTTTCAGAACATGCGGACCCCGAAATACAGAAGAACTCGCAGCGGTTCTTCAAGGAAGAGATCAAGTGTTACGGGATGAAGACTGCCGTGGTGATTGGAATTGCGAAGCAATACTGGAAAGAGGTCAAATCAAGGGATAAACGGGAAATTTTTGCACTCTGCGAGGAGCTTTACCGATCGGGCTACATGGAAGAGTCGTTCATTGTGTCAGAGTGGGTGCAGCGGCTCTCGGGGAACTACGAATGGGGGGATCTTGCGGTATTCAGGCACTGGATCGAAACGTACATCACCAACTGGGCCTCCTGCGACGGGTTCTGCAACCACACGATGGGGACATTCGTCGGGCAGTATCCCGATACAATCGACGAACTGAAGCGCTGGACCCGGTCAGAAAACCGCTGGATGCGCAGGGCGGCAGCAGTCTCGCTGATCATACCGGCGAAGCACGGGAAGTTCCTTGAAGAATCGCTTGCAGTCGCCGACCTTCTCCTCACTGACAGTGATGACCTGGTGCAGAAAGGCTATGGCTGGCTCCTGAAAGAGGCGAGCCGGGTGCATGCGGGGGAGGTCTTCTCCTTCGTGATGCAACGAAAGAGGAATATGCCCAGGACAGCGCTCCGCTACGCAATCGAGCTGATGCCAAAGGAGTTAAAGAACGCGGCGATGAAGAAGGACTGGGAACGCACAGGCAATCGTCGCGCTGCGGACTGACCGCCTTCATTGTTCATAACCTCTTTCGTGGTATACCACAAAATATTCTGTTCGTGACTGCCGAGAGCAGGCCGGTCGTACTGGTTCACGGCTGGAAGAGCCATCCCGGGATCTGGGACCGGCTCGTGGAGGGCCTGGATGGAAGATCAATCCTCCCCTGGACGTTCGATCACTCCAGGATCCGCGGGGCTGGAGTCGATTCGCTTGCCACTCTCCTGCAGGAGTTCATTCGGGACCAGAGGGCTGATGCGGGGTACTGCGGACCGGTCGACATGGTCTGCCACTCCATGGGGACGGGGATCGCCCGGTATCTCCTCGAAGTCCTCGACAAAAACGCAAGAAGTGAGAAGGTTCGGCTCCTCGTTGGACTCGGGCCGCCCAACAATGGCTCGTCGCTTGCAGAACTCTTCTTTGATCCAGTTCACTCGCCGCGCATTTTAAAGAGCCTTGGCGGGGTCTTCGTGCCCAGACGGTTCAATCCTGCAGACGATGTCATCGTCCGGCAGTTCAGACCCGGGAGCAATACGATGGCTGCACTCCGTGCTGCAGGGATCCGAGACGATATCAGATACCGGTTCATCCTGACCGGAAACTGCAACGCTGACCCGGAGTTCTTCTCTCCCTTCCATGGGAAGACCTGGGTCATGACCGGGAATGGCTGGGAGACGACATATGCGGGGGACGGAATCGTCCCCCACGCTGACTCCTGGCTACCCGGCGCAGGATTCGATGTCTTCCCTCTCGATCCCGCCTCGCTTTCCCGCTCCCCCGATCTCTACTGCCACCTGCACCTGCCGAAAAACCCGGAGATAATCGAAAGACTACTCGACTACCTCTCCGATCCGGAAGCCTGCCCGGGGACCGGCTGCCCCGAATGCCTGGCCATGTACAGGCACCTTTAACGAGAGCGCGCGGGGATCAGGAGTCGCAGCGGGCTTCTTCACCCTTATGGAGTAATTTATCCTATCCGAAGAGAGATGATCCTCCATGTATGGCTGGACCGGGACCACTCTCTGGATAGATCTCACCACCTCCTCAATCGAGCGGCGCACCCTTGACGCTGGCAGGGCGCGGAAATTCCTGGGCGGAAGGGGTTTCAACTCAAGGGTGCTCTGGGAGGAGGTAGCTCCCGGGACAGATCCCCTTGGCCCGGGAAACGTCCTCTGTTATGCCCCGGGTATGCTTACGGGCACCCCGCTTGCGCTGACGGGGAGAGTCTCGGTCAGCACGCTCTCGCCGCTTGGCGGGATTCTGGGGGACGGGAGCGGTGGCGGGGAATTTGCGTGGCAGCTCAAGCGTGCGGGTTACGACCAGCTCGTCGTGGCGGGCCGATCTCCACACCCCTGCGTTCTCTCCATCGATGACGACAGGGTAGAGATCCGTGACGCCGGATCACTCTGGGGGCTGGACACCTGGGAGACTACCAACCGTCTCAGGTCAGATCTCAATGCAGACACGAGCGTCGCCTGTATAGGGCCTGCGGGGGAGCGCCTGGTCCGCTTCGCCTCCACTATCATTGACAAGTATGCCTCGGCAGCTATCGGGAGCGGGGCGGTCGCTGGCTCAAAGAACCTGAAAGCCGTTGCGGTCAGGGGTTCGGGCCACCCCGAACTTGCCGATCCCGATAGATTCCGTGACCTGGCAAGGCTTGACCGGGAAATATTCAGAAATGACCCGTTCTTCCGCGACATCGTCAGCAAGTACGGTTCCATCATCGGGGTGGAGGACTGGGGGCCGGGCTTTCGAAACAGCCAGAAGCGATGGACCGGCGCTGATGTCCCTCTGGCGCTGCGGAGGGATGCGTGGAAGGAGTACGAGATCGGCCATACCGGGTGCCATGGCTGCCCGCTCCAGTGCAAGAACGTCATCCGGATCCCGGAGGGACCACGGAAGGGCGAGGTGGGCGAAGGGCTTGAATACGAGGCCATTCACTGGCTTGGAATCAACAGCGGGATACTGGATCCCATTGCCATCATGGAGATGTCAAATTATGCCGACCAGCAGGGCATGGACGTGATCGGGCTCGGGAGCGTGGTTGGATTCGCAAAGGAACTCTACGAGCAGGGTATCATCACCACTGATGACACAGGTGGGATCTCCCTTGACTGGGAGGATTATCCATCCCAGAAACTTCTCATCACCATGACTGCGGAGAGGAAGGGTTTTGGGGACCTCCTTGCACTCGGCATGGCCGGCCTTGCAGAAAAACTCGGCGAAGATGCAGCCCGCTATTGCTTCGACGTCAAGGGAGTGACCCGGGGAGTGTATCCCTCCGGGATTTACAGCCTTGCCCATGCCACGTCTACCCGCGGCGCAGACCACCTCAGGGGGAGGACGTGGGCAGGCGGCGAGAACGAGGAAGGCCTCTACCGGGACCTCGTGAGGGAAGGACATATTCCCACCGGTCCGGCAGAGGCGCTCATCGTGGGAGAGCGAGCCACGACGCTTGCCGATGCGTTGGGCAGGTGCAAGGGTGCGGTGAACAGTTGGAACTCCTCGGTGCCGCTGGTCCGAAAGTATCCTCTCTGGGGAGGGGCAATCCGCCTCATCAGGGCCGCAACAGGAATCGATTACACTCCCCGGGAACTGGAGGATGCACTCGACAGGATATACCTCCAGGAGATGGCATTCAATGTGCGGCACGGGATGACCCGTGCAGATGACCGGATGCCGCAGCGCCCTGAAATTGCCGGGACCCACAGGGGAAAAGAAGACCTGGCCCGCCACGAGGCACTCCTGGATGCCTATTACTCCCTCCATGGCTGCAACCCCCAAACCTGCATCCCGGACCGGACAGAACTCGAACGGCTCGGCCTTCGGGACGTGGCAGATGCGCTGCACATGGAGAATTGAAGGCAGTGCGATCGTCTTTTTCTGTTCCGCGAGCGATTTGAGAGCCCGGCAACCAAGAAGGACGCCCCCGGTATCTCCCCTGATGAAGCATGCTGGCTACGCAAGGTATAAGTGAGATAATCTGGATTCTACCTGATGAGTACAATGGCCGATGAACCACATTCAGGGGAAGGGATGGATGAGAGGTCTCCTGCTCCCCCAACTGAAAAGAAGATTCCCAGGTTCTACCTGATCGCGGGAGCGGTAATCGGCATCCTCGTCATCCTGATCATCGCCGCATTCCTTACCCTTTCCGTCCAGGCAGATCTCCCGCCGGAACCTGGGACTGTCTATCCCTATACCACGACGTATGCCGTCCTGATTCCTGATGGGCTGCCGATAAGGATTGCGGGAACTCCGATCCTTGTTCTTACCTCGGGCGACGAGTTGATTATGAAGATCGGGGACCAGAACGAGAAGTTCGTCGCCGGGCAGACAAAGACCATCTCCGAACGGAGGGCCGAGTTCAGGGCACTCGGGATTCCGCTCCTCTCCACAAACTACCTGATAGAAGCGACGTACCGGGGGCGTTCCGGCCCGAATGCGGACTTCTTCCTGATCGTCCGCACCTCGCGCCAGGTCCCCTCGTTCCTCATCGAACGGATTCTTCCCGCTGAGATCCAGGCGAGGCCGGCCTGATCTCCCGGGTTTATTTGCTCTCTGCCATCACGTATGGGCAGGATTGACGAATCGAATACATTTTTTGGGGATGTCCGTCCCCACACTCCTGTATGCGATGCACGCCGCCGCTCCCGAAATTACCGCGAAAGTTCCACCAAATCGATCCTGGAAGCAGCACTTCGGTCGCCATTGGTACTTTCAGGGATGCAAGAATGAGTTCGGCACTATGATTCGGATCGTGGAAACGGCGGCGGTTCATTGACTGAACAGGTATGCGAGACAACAATCCAGATTCAGTCCCCCACACAACACAGCGAGGAGGCTTTTTTTATGCCTGCAGCGCTCTGCCAGTGTCCCGTAATCCCTTCCGGGCTCCCTCAAATTTTTTGATCTTTTATCCTGGTGCGTCACATGCCTGGAAATGGGATTCATGGGTTTTTCCCGGCAACCGGAACCTTTCACTTATTCCCGGTCGCATCAAAGAGCAAAGTCAACGGTTTTTCATCTCTTGCGCCAATCACTCTGAAGGATGTTGGTTACATTCCTTGGGACAAACGGGTGGTATGATACCCTCACCGGGAATACCTGCTCGGTTCTGGTCCAGTCCGGAGACTATAACGTGATCCTTGATGCTGGCAACGGCATCGCAAAGGCTGACCGGTATCTCGACCAGGAGTTGCCCACGTTCCTTTTTATCAGTCATTGCCACCTTGACCACATCACGGGGCTGCACACCCTCAATAAATTCAGGTTCAGTCATCCCCTGCACATCTGCGGCCAGAAAGGTATCTCCCGGGAGCTCCATTCGATTGTTCGGGAGCCATTCACTGTGCCATTCGACCAGCTGCCTTTTCCTGTCAGGTTCGTCGAGCTTGACGGGGGAACCTATGAGATCCCTTTTCCAATCGAGTGCCGGCCGCTGGTTCACACTGCCCCGTGTGTCGGGTACGCGCTGACACTGGATGGAAAGAAGATCGCGTATTGTACCGACACGGGGTTCTGCGAGAATGCCGTCATGCTTGCACGGGGCGCAGACCTCCTCATCACCGAGTGCGGGCTTAAACCGGGCAAGGAGAGCCCGGAATGGCCGCACCTGAATCCCGGGGATGCAATACGTATTGCACGTGAAGCACGTGCGAAACGGCTCGCCCTGATTCATTTTGCCGCCCACACCTACACCACACTCGAAGAGAGGTTCGAAATTGAGAGTATGTATAAAGAAGAGTGCCCTGGACTCGTTGCTGCCATCGATGGGCTGTCAATCGAGGTGTGAAATATATCGTTCTTCTCTGCAGGGAGATTCCAGGTATGTATCATCGGTTCATGGCCCTTCAAGTGAGAACACAGGCATAACTGTTCATTGGGAACAGAAAGATGACTGACACGTTGAATGCACGTTTTATCCGCGAACTCAACAGTTTTTACCTGATCACTCTCATGAACGTGGTCTTCGGGGCACTGGCGATCGCGTTCGGGGTGCAGTATCTGGTATCTTCTGTGCTTGGCCTGGCGGACGGAGGGGCCTTCTCACTGTTACGTATGGCAACCGCCGCCTTCTCAATGACCGGGTTCGGCCTCGGCCTCTCCTGGATCATATCAAGCGTGAAGATTATGGGTGGCCTTCACGATATCCGGAGTGCATGCAAAGAGCAGAAATCCCCTGTCCCTGGAGAGGTCGCAACACGCGGGATCATCAGGATGATCGCCCATTACCGCAGGAATAAAAAGACCATTAGGATCATGATCCTTGTCTGCACGCTCGGGGGGTACTGCTTTCTTGCCCTTGGAATCTTCAGCAGCATCGAATTTTTCTCGTTCAGCCTCACTTCGGGTACGATCACGATGGACAGCGCGGCCCTGATCCCCCCGGTTCTCCTTGCCCTCAGTATTGCCATCGTGAGCCTTGCGAGTTCCTTCTACTTTATCAAGTTTTCAAAGGCATGGGATGTCCGTGAGAGTGAGATTTCCCGGGCGGAACAGGTGCTCGCGGATACGCTGGAGCGGGGCTCCCGATGAACGCCGAGCGCCGCACACCGTATGAGATCTACTGGGAGATCCTCGTTTTCTGTAAAACTCCGCGGTCGTTCACTTCGGTTGTCCACCGCTGCAACCTCAACTCGAAAACCGGGCAGGACTATCTCGGTTTTCTCACTGACAGGGGATATCTCTCCCGGAGAATCGACGGTGAGAAGACCACCTACGTTGCAACGGCACGTGCCGGTGAATACACGGCTCTCTTTGCCAAATTGTACCAGACATTATTCGATACGGGCCCGGGCTTCAGGCTGTAATTTTTCGGGACTCTTTGCCCGGAATGATTGTATCTCTCATGGCACAGGATGTTTACCTTCACTCACAAGTCCTGCCTTTTTATTTCGCTTGAGAAGACACGATCATCTATGCACGAGCTTGCCATCGTCTGGACCGAACGGAAAGGGCTCGCGTGGATTGCCGCGACGGCACTTTTCTATGCGCTGATCCTGATCCCATTCAACCAGCTCGGCTTGACCGTGGCAGGGATATCCATTCGGCCGGGGGCAGCCCTCCCGGTACTCTTTGGGATCCTCTTTGGCCCTGCTGCCGCATGGGGTCTTGCCATAGGGAACATTGCCGGCGACTTCTATGGTTCCTGGTCCCCGATGAGTACCTTCGGGTTTCTCACGAATTTTCTCATGCCGTATCTCTCATACCTGCTCTGGCACAGGCTGATGAAAAACCACGAGATACGGGTGGACAAGAAGAGTACTGGTTTCTTCCTGCTGGTCTCATTTGTGGTCATTCTTGCCTGCATGCTCCTTCTTGCCGCGTGCGGGACATTCTTCTTCGGGCGCCCCTTCGAGAGCAAGTTCATCAGCTACTTCGGAAACAACATCCTGTGGGCGCTCACGGTAGGGCTCGTTCTTTTCTGGCTGGTCCTTGAGCCGGCGGCAAGGAGCGGATACGTATATGGCCGGGAATGGGCGAGGCGAAGGACCATCCAAAAGTGCTAGAGCGCATCATTCGCGAGGATTGATCGCCAGAAGGTCATCGGGAACAGGGATGCCGTTGGAGGACACACGGGAGTGGTGACCACACGATCAAAATGTCCAGGTCAGGGAAGCGATCACAACAACCAACACCTCTGATTCCCCATGGTGAGTTGAAAAGAAATGACCAAGGATCATCCACTCGCCACCTCGCTTGGACCGTTTCACCTGGAGAACCCGTTCCTGCTCTCATCCGCTCCCCCCACTGCATCGTATGAACAGATACGGAGAGCGTTCTCGGTTGGCTGGGCCGGGGCCGTGATCAAGACCATCCGTCCTGACGGAATGGTCATCGAGGATGTTTCCCCCCGATTTCACGCGATAAAGGGGAGCAATGGCGATATCCAGGGATTCGAGAACATCGAGCTGCTCAGCAAGAAGACCGTCTCTTACTGGACTTCACAGATCCCAAGGATCAAACGCGAATTCCCGGAGAAACTGCTGATCGCAAGCATCATGGGGACTCCCGAACCGGAGGAGTGGAGGAGCCTTGCCAGCCAGGTCGAAGAAGCAGGTGCGGATGCCATCGAGATGAATGTCTCGTGCCCTCATGGGATGCCCGAGCAGGGGGTGGGTGCGGCCATCGGGCAGAATCCGGAGATGGTCCGGGCCCTGACGCGGGCTGTCAAGAGCGCTGTCGAGATCCCGGTGATTGTCAAGCTCACCCCTAACGTGACCGACATTCTTCCGATCGCACGCGCTGCTGATGGCGGCGGGGCCGATATGATCTCGGCGATCAACACAGTCCAGTGCCTCTCGGGGATTGACCTCGAAACCTACGAACCACTTCCCTCTGTTGCCGGGTATTCGACTTATGGCGGTTACTCGGGCCCGGCGGTCAAACCCATAGGATTGCGGGTCGTCTCGCAGGTTGCATCCACTGTCGACCTGCCGGTGATCGGTATCGGTGGCATATCCGGGTGGCGCGACGCTGCAGAGTACCTCCTGGCCGGCGCCTCCGCGGTCCAGGTCTGCACCGCGGTCATGTGGCACGGTTTTGGAATCGTGAAGGAGATGCAGTCGGGGCTCTCCACCCACCTCTTCAAAAAGGGATTCTCCTCCCCGGACCAGCTCAGGGGCCTTTCGCTCGGGAGACTTCAATCCCACCAGTCGCTTGACCGGGCTGCCAGGATCTTCCCAACCCTCTCTTCACGTGATGCGTGCACGTCCTGCGGAAGCTGCGCCATTGCGTGCAGGGATGGGGGATACCAGGCCATTGCCCTCCATGACGGTAAGCCCGAATTCGATTATGCGCGGTGTGACGGGTGCTCGCTGTGTTCCCATGTCTGTCCCGAAGGCGCCATCATACTTTCAAGGGAGTGATGAATTGATCATGTTTAATCCCGGACCGAGAGGATCCGACCGGGTGGGAAAGCTCATGGGATGGGAGTACGAGATTACCCAGCGGGGGACTCTCATTATCGGAGCAGTCCTGGCGGTGATCCTTATCATCGTCGCATCGATCTTCGTGTTTGGTGCCGTTTGGGTCACAGTACTGGTAATTGGCATCATGATCCTTGCACTCGCAATCTTCTCGACGCTGACGGTGTCGGTGCGACAGGATGCGCTGCGGATCTGGTTTGGGCCTATACGGCTGATCAAGAAGAGCTGGCCAATATCTGATATAGCCACAGTGACGACGGTCACCAACCCCTGGTACTATGGTTGGGGCATCCGCTGGACTCCACATGGCCCGCTCTACAATGTTGCAGGGTTCCAGGCAGTGGAGGTGACGCTGGTCTCGGGAAAGAAGTTCAGGATTGGGACTGATCAGCCGGAAGAACTTAAACGCGCGATCGAGAAGGCGCAGTATGGCTGACATTGTTACGGCTGACCGGCAGAGATGATATCGCAGCCTTTTAAGCCTTTATAGTCAGAATCCTGTTCCAGAGACCTGTCCATGCGAACCATTCGTTCCGAAATCCGGATTAGCGCACCTGATGATGTTGTATGGAAAGCCCTCCTCGCATCGAATGCTATTTCTCCGGAGATTGGGGATGCTGTTCACGAAATGAGGATTGGACAGCCTTTCAGGGTCGTGATGCGCAGCGGAGGAAGGAACATGGCCCTGACGGTGACGCTCCTCGCCGCAACCCCATTCCGGCACATCCGTTGGAAAGGATGCCTCTGGATTCCGGGACTCTTTGATGGTGAACACCATTTTGAGATAAGCGAGGAATCCAGAGAGTGTTCCCGGCTAACCCAGCACGAAAAATTCTCCGGGATACTCGTTCCATTTCTCTCTCGCACAATTAATCAGACAAAGGAGAAGTTCGAAGAGGTGAATGCAGCCGTTAAATCCCTGGCAGAACAGGAATATGCACGAAGGAAACCATAAGTGGTCTTTTGGTTTGTTCCACCGTATCTTTAGAGAGCACCCATCTTTCCATCCCAAAATTATTTCCTTTTGACCGCGAGCGTTTTCCGCCAAGGAATCCCGAATGGGGCAAAGACGGATCGCATCCAGACCATATCCGGCCTCTTCTCCACCAGGGTCTATCCCCCCAACAAGAGACATGTTTATTTCCCTTTATCGTATATGCAATACTTGGCATCATGGCGGGCAGTCATTACCGGGGTAACGCAGTCGAAGACCCCGTGGTCTGGAAGAGCTCGGGGAACAAGTTCTTCAAGAAAGGACTCTACGGGATTGCACTCAGGTTCTATGCAAGGGCGATCCAGCTGAACCCCGACTTCATCGAGGCATGGAACAATATCGGGCTCTCATTTCTGAAACTGGGAAGGGTCGATGAGGCGAGACGGTGCAATGAGAAAGTGAGGGAGCTGAGGATGAGATCGGGCAATCCTCTCGACCCGGTAGGCAGAGCCACCCGGGTTCGCACCGCCGCATCAGGTTCTCTCCTCAACGACAATTTCTGGTATGCGTTATGCATCGCGGTCCTGGTTGGGATCAGCCTCACCATCCTGACGTTTGATCCCGGCTCCACAGGTCCATTCCAGGCGCTTGCGTTCATCTGGGGATTATCCCTGGTGTGGTTTGTAATCGCTTTCCTGCTCCTCCAGTATGTTTTTCATCGCCCGAAATAGCGAGGATCATGACTTCGCCATAGTCCGGCATCCCTCCGCCTCCTGTTGGTGCACTAAAAAGAACGCATCAACAGTGTGTTCCCCTGATTTGAACCTATCAAGATTGTGGTGCGAATAACGGCCTCTGGAATTATGCACGGGACTGCCCAATCACCACTGGATAGGGATGAATACCCCCGCCATCCTGTGATATATCGAGGGAGGAACAAAAATTGAGAGAGAACGGTTGGAAGGTTGCAAATGACTACGACAAAGAGGCAGCCGCAATCGGCTGGGATGCCCCTGCAATCGTGTATACACTCGCATTGCCGTATACCCGCCCAGGACAGGAGATAATCGATATCGGCATCGGCACCGGGCTTGGTTCCGAATTATTCCATTACGCCGGCATGTGCGTGGTCGGCCTGGACATCTCCGAGGAGATGCTCGACGCATGCCGTGCCAAGGGCTGCGCAGAACGCCTTGTCCGTCATGATCTCACCGTATTCCCGTATCCTTTCGAGGATGGTTCTTTCGACCATGCGGTCTCAACGGGGGTATTCCAGTTCTTCGAAAACCTCGCGCCGATATTTCAGGAAGTGAACCGCATTCTGAAGAGCGGCGGGATTTTTGTGTTCGTGACCGGCGACCGGCGCCAGGATGAGGATGCTGCAGCAGTTGTCCCTCCCGAACATTCCCGAACAACGGCGTCCGTCAGGATGTATCGCCATTCATCCCTGGAAGTTCATCCCTGGCTGGAAGAATCCGGTTTCCACCTTTTTGAAACCCGCGAATTTTCGGTCTGGATTGACACCACCAGATCAGGTCTTTTCTTTTTGCGTGCGTACCTTGCGTGCAAATCCTGAAGGCCGGGATTATTGTTTTTCTCTGACTACCTGGCAGGTTAGGCCGCAGGAATTTTTCACAATAATGTGAGCCCAGGTGAGAACCGCCTCTTTCCCGGGACTGTTTCTAAACCCTTATCTTGTCTGTCTTTAAATACCTGACACGGTGAAGGGCAGGGGTCGTGCCCATTCCATGCATGCCATTGAGGTGAAAGGTCTCGAGAAACGGTTCGGCGAGATCCTCGCGCTCGACCGCGTCAGTTTCACCGTTGAGACAGGAGAGGTCTTCGGCTATCTCGGCCCAAACGGTGCAGGCAAGACTACCACGATCCGAATCCTGACAGGAATCACCGCTCCTACGGGGGGGTCCGCCACCATCTTTGGATGGGACATTGTCAGGGACACGATACGCGCGAGAAGGAAAATGGGGATCGTATACGAGACCTCGAACGTCTACGACGACATCAACGCCTGGCAGAACATGATGTTTGCAGGGGAGCTCTACCATGTCGGAAGGATCGATCGCGAAGAACGAGGCAAAGAACTTCTTGAGATCTTCGGCCTCTGGGACCGCCGTGCGAGCAGGGTAAAGGGATTTTCGAAGGGGATGAAGCGGCGCCTCACCCTTGCGATGGGCCTCATCAATGACCCGACGCTCCTCTTCCTCGACGAACCGACCTCCGGTCTTGATGTCCAGAGCAACCTGATCATCCGCGACGTGCTCCACTCTCTGACAGAACGGGGGGTGACCGTCTTTTTGACCACGCACAATATCGAGGAGGCAAACCAGACCTGCGACAGGGTCGCAATCATCAACAGGGGCCAAATCGCGGCGATCGATTCTCCCGAGCGTCTGAAGAAGACCATCCAGAGCGTCCAGTCTGTCGAGGTGGCATTTGAGGGAGGAGGTGCACGAGCGCTCTCCGAACTTGCGGGCCTGCCGATGGTGAGCGAGGGGAGGAAAGTCGGGGACAAGGTACGGTTCTACACGGAAGACCCGGGAGGCCTTCTCCGTGAGATCGTCTCCTACGCGGATTCCCATCAGGACCGGGTGGTGAGCGCTACGACATTCGGACCCACGCTTGAGGACGTTTTCATACGACTGACGGGCCTCAGGCGCCCGAAAAACGGAGTGGAAGAGCAGTGAATACGGGCTTTGACAGGAACCAGCTCGCTGCTGAGGCGGTTGCTGCCTGGGCGATTGCAAAGAAGGACATGATCATTTATTACCTGAAGCCAAACATCATCATCGCCGGGCTCCTCTTTCCCCTCTTCATGTTCCTCGCGTTCGCAGCCGGAAAGAACGTCCTGCTCGGCGCCCTTATACCGGGCCTCATCTCGGTGACCATCCTCTTCTCCTCATCCTCAATCGAGCCGGTATCCATCCCGATCGAGCGGAGGACGAAGACGTTCGAGCGTCTCCTCTCGGCTCCGGTCTCTCTTCACGCCATCGTCGTCGGGGAGAGCCTCTCCGGGTTCCTGTACAGCATCGGCATCGCGCTCCTCCCCCTCATCGTGGGGATTATCGCGTTTGGGAACACCATATCCTCTCCCCTTGCGCTCATGGCAGGAATGCTCCTCTCCGCGCTCTGCTTCTCCACCATGGGGACACTGTTTGCCGCCTATCCGACCGAGAGCCCCGGAGACATCATGTCGATGCTGAACCTCGTCCGCCTCCCGCTCATCTTTATCTCTGGGACATTCATCCCCCTCGACGCCATGCCACCTGCCGGTATGGCAATTGCATACATCTCCCCACTTACCTACGGCAATGACCTCATCCAGTGCGCCTACGGGAACCCGGCATCATTTGACCCCCTCATTGACGTGGCAATGCTCGTGTGCTTCTTCGTGATATTCCAGCTCATCGCCCACCGGCTGTATGCGCACTTCAACGAATGAGAAACGGTTCACCAGAAGCCCTCCGAAGGGCGTCCCGGCGACAGTTCAAAAACATTCGTATTGGCGCAAAAAAAATTATCAGTGGATATTTACAAAACAGCAAGAAACCCGCCTCACTGAATGGGATCATCCATATAGTTCGAAAAAATGCGGGTGGCCTGATTGCCCCTATACCCTTATGACTCCGGATGAATCATCCAGGACGCAAATACCATCCCGGTGCGGGAATACTCATCTCGGGTTCAAACTTCCAGATACATCGGGGGGTCAGTCCCGGCTTACCGTGCCGCCGCCAGCCCGGACGGCTTCCTCGATGGCGGTGAGAAGCTCTTCATCCGCGAGCGCAAAATCCAGGAAATCATACTTGTTCACCAGTGCGATGGGCTTGAGGATGGCAACCGGCCTCTTCCCATCGGTCTCTCCCTTGTAATCCTTTGGTACCAATGTGATCGTATCGTCAGCCCACACTGCGATATTTCCGTGTCCGGCCTCGTCCCAGAGTCTCTTCACGATATCCTGTGTTTTCATTCCATGTCACTCCTTTTGCCTGGAACAGGATATGAACTGCAGTGTATTTAACCGGGATTGATATGGCATTGAAAGAGATCGACAAGGGCAAACGTTCTGAGATGATACATGTACCCGAATATGCCTCTTCCACTTGATGCTGCAATCAGCTCTCTCGCTTTCTCGATGGGGGCCGACTTTTACGGGGTTGCGGATCTTGGTCCGGCCAGGGACTTTGTCTCCAGGCAGGGTGGCGAACGCATTGCCAGGTATCCCATTGTCGTAGCGGTCGGAATCCAGCTGTCAGATGACCTCGTTAACCTTCTGCCGGACAAAGATCATGAGGGTGCGATCCTCTACCTGCACAACGGCTACGAGGTCACAAACCAGTTACTCGACCAGATCGCGGTTCGCCTGGCAGGCGTTCTCCAACGAGAAGGCCACCATGCATTTCCTGTTCCTGCATCCAGGCGTATAAATGACGAAGAAATACGTGCGGTCTTCTCGCACAAGATTGCCGCTCACCTCGCGGGTCTCGGGTGGATAGGAAAGAGCTGCCTCCTTGTCACACCGGATCACGGTCCCCGTGTCAGGTGGGTGAGCGTACTCACCGATGCGCCTCTCACGCCTTCCGGGTCGCCGATGACCTCACGCTGCGGCGATTGCACGGCATGTGTCGATATCTGCCCTCAGCAGGCCTTCACGGGGCGAATGTTCGAGCCGGAAGAGCCCCGGGAGGCGCGGTTCGATGCTGCGGCATGCGACAGGTATTTTGCGGAACTGCAAGAGTCAGGCGGAGATGCGGTCTGCGGGCTGTGCCTGTATATTTGCCCGTATGGAAAAAGGAAGGCGCCAGCGCGTCCTGGTATCAAAGAAAGCCCGGGATCTGTCTAAATATTGGATATCCCCTTTCAGGAGATTATAGGCACCATGCCGGGATGGATCTCCTCCAATTTTTTTGCACATGGCAGGTCATTTCTTCGAACTAATAACCCCAACCTAAATTCCCCTCGTAACTCGCATGCAAAAACAATCCAGTCAGGGAGAGAGGCATCCACTGATAGAAAGGCCTTGTCCTATGATGTATGGTCTTCAATCTCAAAATTTATATAATCGGTATGCCATTTCTTTCTCTCATGAGAAAGAATACATACTTCATTGCAGCCTTCCTGCTGGCAGTCGCGGTTCTCGTGGCTCCTGTGGCAGCCGGATTCATCGTCCCGGCGAAGAGCAACCTGCCTCAAATCTCTGCGCCGAGGACTTTTCTGTCCGGCTTTGACGTGAAGGACTCTTCGACATTCCACCAGTTCCAGGTGCAGATCCAGGGAATGAACCTGACACCCCCACCCATACCTCAGATGTCCCTGAAATCAAATGATGGGAAATGGGACTATAACTGGGGAACCGCACGGTTTAACCCCGGCGGTTATTGGCTATAAGGATGGGATACCAGTGCAGAGATTAAGAACTGTCTCTTTTTTTTCTTAAACGTTGGGAATTCGGACACGTCATCGCGAATGTCGGTTTAATGCAACTTCTCTAAAAAATTTCCGCATGACTCCTGTTCTCAACAATAAGGAATATTCCGGAGGGTCGTGAACAGCTATAATTCCATATAATAGGGATATGGTTTATCTCTTTTCACATCGGAATCCACGAATAATGAAAACAATTCTCTATGCGGGTATTCTTGTGATACTGGCGATACTCATCTGTGGATGCACAACTACGCCACCCCCTGAAGAAAAACCCCTGATGACACCAAAGATTCCGAACATCCTTGGCAACTGGTCCGGTAATATGACTGGATATGTGGATGGCCAGGGATTTACTGACTATTCCGGCACGCAAATAACGATGGTGGTCACAGACCAGAAAGACCGGATATTCACGGGAAAATTCGTATACACAGAAGTAACCTGGGAGCCCACGAGTTTTGCAGGTGTGATCGGCCCAGACGGGATGACCCTCACCATCGTCGAACAGGAGGGGGGATACAATTTTGGCACATTTATCAGCCCGGATGAGATCGATCTGGTGTATGCGGATAATCGCGAACCTTTCAATGTTGCGATCGATTCTCTCCGGAGGGATTGAAAAATCCATCGCTTTTTTTAAAAAAAGACGCACATCCGTCATTCTTTCCCGGATTTCTGCATCCTTTTATGCATAGCGATGGCTGACAATACCCAACTCTCCCTTTCTGATAACAAAATGCCTTGACGGTGAGTGATTGCCGGGAAATGCAGGGGGAGATGTTATGCCTTCACCGCGGTGAGATAGAGTCCTGAAAATCCCCCAGGATGAGCCGGATCCCGTACCTGTTCTCTTGTCTGAACTAAAAATCCTCCACGACTGACAAGGTCGCACAGCGACCTTTCCGTATACAGGACAGTGCCCGGCTGCCTGAATCGCCCAAACACTCTTTTATTGCGAAGGACAGTGCGCAGGATATCTGATATTCGGAGACCATCTGTGACAGGAGTGACTATGAGAAGCCTTCCGCCAGGGGTAAGGATGCGGTACATCTCGGCAAGGGTCGCCGGGCCGTCAACCATGTGGAAGGTAAGACCAAAAAAAGCAGTATCAAAGGACGAGGAAGGAAAGGTAGTCTTTTCGCAGTTCTCTCTCTGCACTGTCACCGTGGGAAAGCCGAGGATCCGCTTCCGCGTCCGTTCGAGCATCTCTTCGACAATGTCGGTCGCAACCACACTCCCAGCCACCTCTGCAAGGAGCGATGTATAATAGCCGGTACCGCAGCCGAACTCTGCGGTCCTGCCAAGGTTTGACTCCCGCTTCAAGGCTTCCAGGAGGATCTGCCGCATGGAATTCCCAAAAACGTAATCTATTCCATCATCGTAGACGCTGGCCGCATGAGCCCAGAATCTCTCCGCATCAGCCATAAGTGAAATAATTGACACAAATGATCTTGAATTTTATGAAAAAACCCGGTTGGGAATACTCCCCTGGTCCTCCTGAAATCACATAGTCCGACAGCATATTTATCATGTATTTCATACAAATATGATTGAGTGATAAATATGAGGGGAATGATAAATCATGTTTGAAAGCGGCCATGAAGGGAAGCATATCTTCGGTACCGTAAAGGTGGGCGAAAGGGGACAGATCGTCATCCCAAAGAAAGCCCGGGAGATCTTCTCGATCCAACCCGGTGATACGCTCCTTGTCCTGGGAGACGAGAAGCGGGGAATCGCTATCGTCAAGGCTGACGCATTTCATGCCATGGCCATGAAGATGCTGAAGATCTTCGAAAGGGACCCGGAAGAGGCCCCCGAGGACTAGGATTGGTTCCAAGGTAAGACTACTATGAAGATCTGCATCATCTCCGGGAGCCCCAAGGGTGAGGAGAGTATCACCCTGCAGTATGTCCGGTTCATAGAGCAGGCATTTCCAGAACATACCTTCCCGGTCGTGCATGCGGGACGAGACATCAAGAAGATGGAGCAGCACCGGGAGGCATGGATCGAGGCGCTCGCGAAGGTTCGGGATTCCGAAGGCGTGCTCTTTGCAACACCGGTCTATTTCATGCTCGTCCCGGGCCAGCTGAAGCGCTTTATAGAGCTGGCATTTGAACGGGATGCCCTATCGGCATTTTCGCAGAAATATTCTGCGGCACTCACCACCTCAATCCATTACTTCGATCACACCGCCCATTCCTACCTGCATGGGATCTCCGAGGACCTCGGCATGCACCATGCCGGGTCCTACTCGGCCCACATGGAAGACCTGAAATCTGAAGACGAACAGAAGCGTCTGCT
>CAZRCH010000004.1:0-58514 GCA_964598545.1 uncultured Methanolinea sp.
ATCGAGGTCAAATCCCTCTCTAAGAAGTTTGGGACCACTGTTGCGGTAGACTGCATCTCGTTCTCGGTAAAGGAAGGAGAGATCTTCGGGTTCCTTGGTCCGAATGGGGCAGGGAAGACCACCACCACCCGGATGCTGACAGGGGTTATCCCGCCGGACACAGGATCAGCCACGGTCCTCTCGCATGATATCAGCCGTGAACCTGTGTTGGCAAAGCAGGGATTCGGCGTGGTTCCCGAGACCTCGAACGCTTATACCGACCTCTCTGCATGGCAGAACCTGATGCTGGTGGGGGAGCTGTACGGCGTATCCCACGACAGGGCGGCGTCGCGTGCATCAGATCTCCTTGGCACGGTCGGGCTCCTTCAAAGAAAGGACCAGAGGGTCCAGGCATACTCAAAAGGGATGAAACAGCGTCTCATTCTCGCGATGGCACTTCTCCACGAGCCGCAGCTCCTTTTCCTGGACGAGCCGACGAGCGGCCTGGATGTGCAGAGCACACAGATGATACTCTCGATGCTGCGGGACCTGAACCGGCAGGGAACCACCATCTTCCTCACCACACACAACATGCAGGAGGCGAACAGTCTCTGCGACCGGGTGGGGATTATCCATGCCGGAAGGATGGTCGCGGTCGATGCGCCGGAACGACTCAAATCCGCAATCGAGCGCGTACACCGGATCGAGGTGAGTTTCAATCGTGAAGTGCCCGAAGGCGCCCTTGATGCGCTTTACGGGGTGGTCGGTGCGAACCGCACCGGCGACAAGTGGCAGATCTCCGCCGATGACCAGGACACCGCCATCAAATCGCTCGTGGTGTTCTGCCGGGAGCACAACCTGGCAATCCTTACCCTCAACACACACGCTCCTTCGCTTGACGAGGTATTTCTCCAGTTGACACGGGAGAGAGGGCTATGAACCCGGCGGGTCTTCCCGCGCAGCTAAGGCGGGCATGGGCAGTGGCAAAGAAAGACATCCGCATCTACTACGTCAAGGGCCCCGTGCTCATCTTCGGCATCTTTATGCCGGTCTTCCTCTTCCTTGCATTTCTGATGGGGGGAAGGCAGCTCCCGCTCGCATTCCTGGTGTCAGGGCTTGTCGGGATGACCCTGTTCTTCACCGCCACTGCCGTCTCTCCCGCCATCTTTCCCTGGGAAGGGCAGGCCAGGACCCTTGAACGGCTCGCTTCGAGCCCGGTCGCGGTCGAGGCGATAGTGCTCGGCGATATGGTGGCATCCACGGTATTCGGCATCGCCATCACGCTGGTGACTGTTGCAATCGGCCTCATGCTTGGCCTCACTCTCCTGAATGGCTTCCTTATGTTCGGTGCAATAATCCTTGCGGCCTGCTGCTTCTCGGCGATAGGGATGCTTCTTGCAGTACCGCCCACGAACGTCCCGTCAAATATCATGATGCTCTCTTCTCTCCTCAAGTTCCCGCTTGTCTTCATTTCAGGAATCTTTGTCCCGCTGGAGCAGCTCCCTTCATGGGGAATGACACTTGCGGTGTGCTCTCCGCTCACCTATCTTACCGATATAGTCCGTTACTCGTTTTCGGGCACCCACTATTTTCCCCTCTTCTTTGACATCGTGATGCTCGGGATATTCACCCTGCTCTTTACCGGGGGTGCAATGGTCCTCCATAAAAAATTCCTCCCGATGAGGATGTAACGGGGGAGGACACGCGCAGGGCAGGCAGGGAATTATCGTGCCCCGAAACGCGGGGTCCACTGCCTGTCCTCCACCCCGCAGTTGGAAGCATCGGGGACCAGAGATACTCAGGAGGCCAGCGGGATGGAGATTATCTTCTTTTCAGCAGCGGGTTCCAAACTCCAGGAGTGTCTCACCCTGACCGTTCACCAGGATGAGTGAATCATCGCCAGGCAAATACGCCTCCACCTCTTTCATTCGACGCAAGAAGAGTCGTTCCTGTTCCATCACGGTCTCGTTCCGGCACCACGTGTCGGTCACGAGGGGGCTCTCTCTCCGGGTGGCCGCGCCGCTGACACGGGCCGGCGCAACGTAGCAGTTACAGCCTGAAAAACCCGAGACTCTCCCTTCAAGGAACCTTGCGGTCACAAGAACCCCCCTGGGGAGCATGACGATTGACCCTTGATCGTCCCTTGATGAAGTCAGGTACCAGGTCTCCTGGAAGATTCGGGCTGCATCTTTTGGGACGGTCTCCTTCCTGAAGAGGAGGACCGCCCTGCCGTTTGCGTCCGAGAGTGACAGGAAGTCCCCCTCCACACTGTAGGTTTTCGCTTTCCCGAGATCGACAAGGTACACCGACTCCTGTGAATGCACACCCGGAGGACTATTGCATATGGCATTCGTCCGTTGCGGGGAATCTATCGATACCCGGCTGAACGAGGCCTCGTATCTCGCCCAGTACTGGTTGCAACCGGAGCTTCCATGCACGATACCTTCGCGTTCGAAGCGGGCAGTGACGGCGCTGCCAGGGATAACGCTCTCCTGTGCAAGCCTCCCGCTGTCGTAGGCGACGAGATCCCATGTAATCCCCGAGATGGGAAGCGTGCCCTCTCCGCAGGGTGTGGGAGTGACCGGCGGGGAGTCCCATCGGGATTCTTTCAGTTCCGTGCCGGGAGACGTCGTGAGGCATCCGGACAGGATACCTGCGAGGAAAAGGATCAAGGCGAAAATAGCACATGTGCCGAATCTCGAAACACCCGTGCCGCGCTCTTTTTGAGATCGCTCATCCTTCCGGGTCAGCGGTGCGGGCATCATCGGCACTCACTCATCTCAACGTCTGAAATTCTCCATGCTCGCTCATGTTTTTCATTTACAAATGAAGCGTCGGGCCACTCTTCACGCCCTCTTCTCCCGCATCTTCTGGATGTAGTCATCCAGCGATATTCCGGTCGCCCTCAGCAGGTCCCGATGACTGGTCCCTCCGGTCTCTTCGGCATCTTTCAGGGCGTTCCGGGCAGCCTCTGCAAAATTCTGTGCAAGGCCGAACTGGAGGTCCATTTCAGCTCCCGCGGCATCGGCCGTGTTTCCCGCAATCTTCCGTATGGAGGAGAGATACTTGAGGTATTCGTTTCTCGCATACTCCTTCTCTTTCTCCTGGAAGGACCCGATCTTGATCATGGAAGTGTGGTATGCGTCGGCAGTTGCCTTCAGATCGAGCGCAGAGGATCGCAGCTCACTCGCCAGGTAAGGGCCACCCCTGGTCGCGGCGCCAACCGGGAAATGACGGTTCATCCGTTCAAGCGCGGCCGCGATATCCGATTGCGCGGTGCCATAAAGGGAAAGGAATGCCACATCTCCGGTCTGGTGGGCCCCGGCCACCGCAGTGGTACCGGGAGGAGCAGTGGTTGAGCCAGAGGGGACCATGCACCCTGCAGCGGCCACCATGAGGACTGCGAAGGTGAGAAGAGCTATCCTGGGTCCGGAATAAGTTCTCATGAATTAATCTCTTGCACAGGGGCAGTCATAGTAATTTTGATGCTGTGTGAGAGAGACAATCTGAAAGTGCCTGAATACCCGCCTGCCCTCTCCTCTTTTGCGTATGGTACTGGAGGAAAGACCCCTATTGCATTCATTGAACGACGGACAGGCGGGGCAGGTTGAGCAGACACATGCAAATACGCAGGACTGTTATCTACGCAATTCTCATCCTCGTACTCGCCATTGGTGCGGCAATCTTTGCCGGCATGCAGCTCGTGATGATTCCTGCCATCACGCAGATCGAGTCAAGAGAGGCGACAGAGAGCGTCCTTCGGACGGTCCGGATGGTGGAGAACGATCTGGTCTTACTCGAAGGGACAGCTTTAGATTGGAGCCTCTGGGACGATACCTACTTTTTTGCGCAGGACCGGGATGGAAAATATATCGAGAATAACCTGATGGATACTACTTTCACGAGCCTTCAACTCAACCTCATGCTGTATTATGACCTCAATGGGACGCTTTTTTTTGGGAAAGGATATGATTATCTCGAATCCCGGGAGATCGAAATTCCACAGGCACTCGCGGTCAACCCTGCAACAGACATTCTTGAGGAAATTCACAGGAACGGAGGAGGAGAGGATGCCAGGATCAGAGGGATCATCAGTCTTCCAGAAGGGTTGGCCCTCATCTCCGTCAGTCCAATATTAAGGAGCGATTCAACGGGGCCGGCAACAGGCTATCTCTGCCTAGGGCGGTACCTTGATGAGATGGAGGTCGCAAAGATTGCACACCTGACTTCCACAAACCTCTCGGTCTTGTGTGCAGCGGATCCAGGGACTGAATGGGGTTTTATCCCGGAAATCCTTCCCACGCAGCGGGGATCTGCCATTTTGAGAATCTCACCTGGAGGAAATACCATCACTTCAATCGCTGTGGTTGATGATATCTATGGGGTGCCTGCAGCCGTATTCCGGGTCGAAAGTCCGAGGTCGACCCACCGGATTGCGATGGAGAGCCTGCTCCTCTTTCTCTCCCTCATCGCCGCAATCGGGAGCGTCAGCGTCCTTGCCGTCCTGTATGCCCTGGATCAGAGGTTCCTCTCGAGGCTCTCAATCCTCGAGAATAAGATGAGAGAGATCGCGGACAGGCAGGATTTTTCGGCCCGAACCCGCCTCTCCGGTGACGATGAACTCTCCAGCCTCTCTGCGAGGATTGACCATACCCTCGATGCACTGGAAGAACATATCACCGCGGAGCGTGCTGCGAGAGAAAGTGCGAGGATTGCGAATGAGAAACTGACACTGCTCTCGAAGATCACGCGCCACGATATTTTGAACCAGATCACGGTGATCAGGGGTTTTGCCGATCTCTCCCGGGATGCACTGCCTGCCGACTCACCGGCGGCCCCGTTCATCGACCGCATCAGTTCAGCGTCTGCTGCAATAGAAGAGCAGCTGGCATTCACCCGGGAGTACGAGTTGGGTGGGGACCATGCGAAACCTGCCTGGTACAATATTCGCGATCTCACCATGGGAATTGTGCGCAAGATGCCCATCGGCGGCGTTGAGATAGACGTCGATAGCGGAGATCTCGAGATATATTCCGATCCCCTCCTTGAGAGAGTGATATACAACCTGGTGGACAATTCACTCGGCCATGGAGAGAATGTGACCAGGATCCGCCTCACATTCCACGAAGAGGAGGATTCAGGCGTCTTAGTCTACGAGGACGACGGCGTGGGAATTCCCGTTCACTATAAGGACATGATCTTCGAGCAGGGGTTTGGAAGGCATCGCGGCCTGGGGCTGTTCCTGACGAGGGGAATACTTTCAGTAACCGGTATCACCATAAGAGAAACCGGAGTCCCTGGAAAAGGCGCACGCTTCGAGATCCGGGTTCCGAAAGGGATTTACAGGATCGACAAGTCCCGGGACCAGGACCTCGATGGGAAGGGCGTATAAAAATAAAGAAGTGGTTAGGGAGAGTTCACGGTGAGGCCGGTCCCGGGACATACCACCCGGGCAGCACGAAATCAGCCTCTTTCATGTGGTCAGGCCATACGATCACGGGCCGGAGTTCCTGGATGGTCTCGTTCCATATGAGCTGCTCCATGTAGAGATCGAACTTTGCCTCGCGGTAATCGTCGGTGAAGGTGATCACCCCGCCCTTCATCGCCTCGATCATCTGCGGCATCGACAGTGTATCGAGCGCGGCAGTGACTTTTATCTTCTCTCTGGTACCCGCCTCCTCAACCGCGCGGGCCGCGATGTAGACTCCCTCGTATGTGGACGCCCCCATCATCCCGGGGTATGACCCCCACCTTTTCTGGAAGTTCTCCCTGAACGCTGCCATGTCATCCGCGATGTCTCCCCTGGGTATTGCATAGGGGCTGAAACGGGTCTCGATGATGGAGTATTCCCCGTATCGGCCGAGACCCTCGTAGTAATCGGGGTCGTCATTGCACTCGACTGCAAGGAAGATGGTGTTCAGCCCGACATCCCTCCTTGCCTGGGTCACCATCGGGATCTGCTCGTTTAAGAATGCGGCGGGATACACCACGTCCGGCTGGGTGGCCTTTATGGAGGTGAGAGCGGTCCGGAAGTCCGTCTCCCCCATCTTGAACGTCTCTTCTGCAACGATCACGATGTTGAGATTCCTCTTCACGATGGTATCTTTCACAGCCTTCTGCACGCCTTTCCCGTACGGGCTGTCCTGGACGAGCAGGGCCATGCGGATGGGCCGGGTGTCAGGGTACCCGAAACGCACGTTCACTGCATCCCTGATGATTTCATCGACAAAGAGTGTCGTCTGTTCACCGTAATCGTCAGTGGTCGGGCAGTAGTGGAACATGGTCCCGGTATCGATATCGGTCCTCTGCGTGATGGTGGGAGTAGATGCCCCTGTGATGATATAGGGGACGCCGTGCTCGGCCACGATGGACTGGTGTGCCGAGACCACCGCGCTCGAGAAGCCGCCAACCAGGATATCCACCTTGTCCTGGGTGATCATCCGTGAGACCGCCTTCTGTCCCCCTTCCCTGGTCGATTCGTCATCTCCCTGGATGAGTGTGATGGGTATCTTTGCGTTTTGGTCTTTCACAAAGACGCCGCCCCGGGCATTGATCTCATCGGCAGCAAGCACGGCCGATTGCCAGATGTCTTTTCCAGTGGTGCTGGCCGGCCCCGTCATTGAGGCTACCACCCCTATCTTCACTGTCTCCTGGGATACGGGCTGCTGCTCCGTACATGCGGCACAGAGCACCAGAGCCATGATTAGCGCCACGCACAGGTAATAATACTTCATCGCTTCAATTCACCCCGAAGGATATGCTTATATTGTTACATGCTAACATATATCATGCTATTTGTTAGCAGGGTGCATAGAATGCTCAGGGTAAACGGAGTGACAAAATCTTTCGGCGGTCTTACCGCGGTGAACAGGGTTGACCTTTCGCTCAGCGAGGGGGAGATCCTGGGCCTGGTAGGCCCGAACGGCGCAGGAAAGACAACCCTGATGAACCTTATCTCAGGCATATACCGCCCCGATTCAGGAGGTATAGTATTCGGGGGAGAAGATATCACCCGCCTTTCCCTGGATGCGGTCTGCAAGAAGGGGATCTCCAAGACATTCCAGCACCCGCGATCGTTCCCTGGGCTTACTGCAAGGGAGGCGGTGATGATCAGCGCACTCTACGGCAACGGCCGCCGCCCATCGGTGAAGGAGGCGCATGCCGAGGCAGAAGAATGCCTCATCAGGGTCGGGTTCCCCGATGCGAAGGTCGACAGCCCCATCAGCAGCCTCAACACGATAGAACTCCGGAGGTCGCAGCTTGCGAGGGCGCTCGCATCCCACCCGAAACTCCTCCTCCTTGACGAACTCACTACCGGGCTTACGCCGAGCGAAGGGAAGGAGGCGATGCGTCTCATCCAGGAGATAAGGAGCGACGGCCTGACCATCCTCATCATCGAGCACGTCATGCGCATCATCATGGGAGTCTCTGACCGTATCGTCGTCCTCGACCATGGGGAGAAGATTGCCGAAGGGACACCTGAAGAGATCGCCTCCAATGAGCAGGTCATAGATTCATATCTTGGAGAGCGCTATCACTTCTAACCGGAGTAGAATCTCTTGCTCGCCATAGAGAACCTGAACGTATCGTATTCACACCTCCAGGTGTTGTGGGACGTCTCCCTGCAGGTTTCGAGGGGAGAGGTAGTCACTCTTATAGGCTCGAACGGTGCGGGGAAGAGCACCCTCGTTTCGACCATCTTTGGACTCAACTCCTCTCCCACGGGGCGGATTCTCCTGCGCGGGGAGAACATTCTCGGGCTTCCCACCTACGAGATCGTCCGCCGCCGCCTCGCCCTCGTGCCCGAGAAGAGGGAGCTCTTCCCGAGAATGACCGTCAGAGAGAACCTTGAACTCGGCGCGTATGTGCGCAGGGATGGTGACGCGCTCGACCATGTGTTTGAGCTCTTCCCCATACTCAAAGACAGGCAGGCGCAGAACGCGGGGACTCTGAGCGGGGGGGAACAGCAGATGCTTGCGATTGGGAGGTGCCTCATGGCAGACCCCGAGATCATTGTCCTCGACGAACCATCGCTTGGCCTCTCCCCAAAACTCGTCCATATGGTGCTCGGCACAGTCCAGCGTCTGAACGAGGAAGGCCTGACCATACTGCTTGTTGAGCAGAACGTCCGAAGGGCGCTTGAGATCTCACACCGGGGATATGTCCTCGAGAGTGGGAGGATAACGAGGACAGGTCCCGCCGAGGAGCTTCTTCACGACGACCAGATAAAAGAAGCATATCTCGGGATGTAGTCACTTTACTGGATATCAGGTCCCTTTTTTTCGCGAGGGTGATGCATGCTCCACCCTGCTTCATGCCTCAACGACATCATGAATCCTGCATACCCGGAGCCTAATTTCGCATCGCTCCATGGCGATCCACTGGCCAAGTGTATGTGCAAGCGAAACTTGTGGAGAGGGGGAAGGGGTCTCTATAACTCCATTGCTGGTTCGGATCCCAAATCCCCCCCTTAGCGCGAGAGATGGGTCAGGATTTCCATTTTTTTAGCCTCTTTTTGATCTCATCGGGAAGTGAGACGAGTCCCCGCGGCAGGAAGATAATGATCAGCACGAGAAGGACGCCGATGATGATAAAACGTGCATAGGTCAGGCCTATTGCGTTCAGACCGTCCCAGAGCAGTGTGACGACGATCGTCCCCACGATCGGCCCCGCAAGGGTCCCGAGTCCCCCGGTGATGGAATAGATGATCGGCCAGAAAGAGAGATCGATCCCGAATATCTCTGGGGTGATGTACCCGAAGTGGAATATCTCAAGGCTTCCGGCGATGCCCGTAACGAACGCGCTGACCCCGAACGCGAAGAGCTTGAAAGGGACCGGGTTGATCCCGGCAGCCCTCGCCTCGATCTCGTTCTCCCGTATTGCTGCCAGTGCCAGCCCGATTCTCGACTGGAGAAGGTACCGGAAGATGAGGATGACCGCGATCGCGATCAGCAGGACCAGGTAATACTCGATCATCAGGTACCCGGGGATTGTGGTTGGGACAAGTTTCGGTACAGGGAACCCGTCCCACCCACCGGTCACAGGGGCGAGCTGGCTCACGATGAGTGTCTGGATGATCACCGCGAACCCGAATGTCACCATGGCCAGGAACCATTCCCGGAGACGGACACATGTAAGCCCGATGAGGACACCGATCAACGCGGCAAAGCACCCGCCGAATAAGAGGGTGACGAGCGGCGGGAGACCCAACTTCACGGCCACCAGGGATGCGGCATATCCACCGATACCAAAGAAAGCCGCGTGCCCCAGGGAGCCCTGACCGGAGAAAGTGAGGAAGTTCCAGGCTGATGCGTAGATGATGAAGATCAGCATCAGGATGAGGATGGTCAGGTAGTAGAGGTTCGATCCGACGACGAGGGGGATCAGGAACGCGAGCACCAGGAATGCTGCAGTGAGCAGCTGGCGGGGATCGCGCGGGTTGAACAGCTTCATTCCTCAGCCTCCCCGAAGAGGCCGGTCGGCCTGATCACGAGAACCACGATCAGCAGGATGAAGGACACGGCATCCTTCCACGAACCGCCGAGAGTGAATGCAGTGAAGTTCTCGACCATGCCGATGGCGAGGCCCCCGATGATGGCCCCCGGGATACTCCCGAGTCCCCCGAGGATGATGATGGCAAAACCCTTGATGGCAGGGATGGACCCCATGTACGGGTTGAAGACCTGTCCGCTCACTGCCCACAGGGTGCCCGCCGCACCGGCGAGTCCCGCACCGATGCCGAATGTGAGCATGTCCACCTTCTCGACGTTGACTCCCATCAGCATGGCTCCCTTGCGGTTCTGACTTGCCGCTCTGATCGCCCTGCCGAGCGCGGTCTTCTGGAGGAAGAGGTAGAGTGAGACGAGGATCATCGCCGTGACCGTGATGATGATCAGGTAGTCGAGAGGCAGCTGGAGCGGCCCGAGATTGATGAGGATATCCGCAAAGGGGCTCCTCATAGACCTCCATTCATCAGTCCAGATAAGTGCTACGAGGTTTTGGAAGATGTAGATCAACCCGAGGCTGATGAAGATCTCGTTCAGTTTACCTGTCCCGAGAATAGGCCTGAAGCACAGTCGTTCGACGATGACCCCGACGATGATGAGAATGGGAATTGAGCCTATCAGGAGAACGTATGGATTGAAACCGCTGATTACAAAGAGGAAGAACGTGATGTAGGTCCCGAGCATCAGGAACTCGCCATGGGCGAAATTCACGATCTTCATGACCCCAAAGATGAGGTTGAGACCGGTGGCCAGCAGGATGTAGATGCACCCCGAATAAAGGCCCCAGAAGGCAACCTGGCTGAGTATCCCGATGGTCCCGTCCATACAGTAATCCTTCTCCAGTCCTTAAAAAAGATTTAGGAGGATCCTGGAGTATACCAGTCAGGCAGCACAAATTCCCTGTCTTTTAGGTTATCAGGCCAGACAATGAAGGGCCTCGGCTCTCCCGATGCCGGGTCCATCGCAAGCTGTACGACGTAGAGGTCGAACTTGCTCTCCCGGAAATCCGGGGAGAATGAGATGACCCCGCCCTTCATGATCTCCATCATCTGGGGCATGGAAAGGGTCGCCAGTGCATCCCTGACCTTTGCTTTGTCAAGGCTCCCGGCTTTCTCGATCGCTTCCTTCGTGATGTACACGGATTCATACGTCGCAGCACCCATCATCCCCGCAAAACCACCGTACTTCTTGTCAAAGTTGGCGAGGAACTGCCTCGTGGCCTCTTCGGTCGAACCCCTCGGGACAGCATAGGGAGAGAACCGGCTCTCCATCACCTGGCCGTCGCCGTATATCCCCACGCCCTTATAATAATCGGGGTCATCATTGTTCTCGATTGCCAATATCAGGGTGTTAAGGCCGACATCCCTCCTTGCCTGCTGGGTCATGGGAACGAGTTCGTTTAAGAATGTGACAGAGTAGATCATATCCGGGTTCTTTGCCTTCACCGAAGTGAGTACAGTCCTGAAATCCGACTCTCCCATCTTGAACGGCTCCTCTGCAATGATCTCTATTCTGAGGTTGCGCGCTGCGATGACGTTCTTCACGGCATCAAGCTGTCCCTTCCCGAACGGGCTGTCCTGGTAGATGACGGCAATCTTCAGCGGGCGGTCTTCGGAGAATCCGAATTTGCCATTGAGAGCGGGTCTGACAACCTCGTCGACGAACAGGATGCTTGCCTCCCCCGAATCATCTGTGTTCGGGCGGTGGAAGAACATGTAGCTGGTGTCGATGTCATTGCGGTGCGATACTGACGTGCTCGAACCGCCGGAGATGATATAGGGCACTTTGTACTCCGCGACGATGGCCTGGTGCGCAGAGACCACCGCGCTCGAATAGCCGCCGACGAGAACATCCACCTTATCCTGCGTGATCAGCTTGGAGACCGTCTTCTGACCGCCTTCGCGGGTGGATTCATCGTCACCCTGCACAAGGCGGATAGGGACTGATTTCCCGAGTTCGCTCACATAAATGCCTCCCTTGGCATTTATTTCCTCGGCGGCCAGTTCGGCTGACTGCCAGATATCTTTGCCGGTCGTGCTGGCCGCGCCGGTCATGGAAGCGACCACTCCTATTTTGACCTCTCCGCCCTCCCCGGAAGGCTGCTGCTCGGTGCAGCCTGAGCTCAACAGCAGGAACGTAAGGCAGATGGCCAGAAATACAAATAAAATACTCTCGCGCTTCATGGAGACTCACCATGCTATGGCATAGCATGACATACTAAAGACTGCGATGCCGTAGTTAATAGGATTTCCGATGTTGTTGTGCGTGACCGGGAGATGACAGCCTGAGAGAAATGACTACGGAATAAACGGGAGATATCAGTGGGTGTAAAAAAAATCCCTTCAGGGATACTCGGACATCTTTTTGGGAACTGTCGAGCCCGCTTGCGAGACTTCCCTTGCATGAAATTCTTCAAGCTTCTCGATTGCGAGCCGGTAGGCTTCATCGAGAGCATCCTGGTTCTCCTGCTGCACTTCAGGAGGAAGATTCCTTACTGCCTGCAGTCCCATGGTGCGATAGCGGTCCAGGCTGAACTTTGCCGTCTCGATCGAAGACCTGGTCCGTATATGTGTCTCAATGATTTTGGGGAAGAACTCTTCGACGATCATGCGAACTTTCGGGTTCATTCTCTCTCCTTTGTATCTTCCACTCAACTTTTTCTTTTCTTCCTATAAAAGTCACTTTCAGGGAATGAAGGGTATCAGGCGGAGTTGCATGGCCACTCGCACACCCATGCGTGTGGCAGGGGCCCTGGTGCAAGGAATGGACGCTGTGGGAATGCTCTCTCTACCGAAGGCAGATTCTTTCAGGACATGGATAATCCGTGTAATAAGGGTGCGGGGTGGCGCATATGGCCTGCCTGGTTTACCGCGATGGATGATGGACCCTTAAACATTCATAGGCAGGATCTACCCGGCACGTCAGCCCTCGTTTGGGTCTGGATGATGGAGAACGCCCTGCTGACGGATGCGGTCCTCTTAGCTGCCTCCTGCATTGACAGAATGAGCACTTTGACCGCGTCCTCTCGCGAACCTCCGCAAGGCTTCCAGTGCTTCTGTATACAGGTGTATGCGATGGCTTTTGTTGCATCGTTTCCAAGGACCAGGAAGTGGCTTCCCTCTCCCCGGGAGAGTACAGTCCATTCAGGCCCCGTCTTCTCGACGATGGCATACTGCCCGCAGGAGACACAGAGACGTCTCCTTTTAATCACGGGACCGTCCGTCTCGGTTACCTCCCCGATGAGGATGCCATCGCGCGCCCATACTTTGCACTTGTCGTCCCTGATGGTAATCGCGATACCGAGATCTGCCGCACGGGAATGCAGCTGATCATCGTTCGTGAGAAGATTCGAGTTGAGTTCGGCCTCGAGGAGTCCGAACCGGGACTCATCACCTTCAAAGAAGATCTCTCTCTGGTCCCCTGCCATCACCGCACCCGATATACCCGAAAATGCCATCACCAGGCTCACGGCACCACACGCCCTCCATTTGGAAAAGCAAAGATGCTTTTTTCGCACCGCAGGAAGATGACAGGAATGGCGCAACCGACGCTACTGCCCGGCATAAAGATCATCCCGCATCGTGAAGCAGTGTATTGCCCGAAGCCGTGTATTGGCCCCCTGCCGCCCCGAAGAAGATCGCCGCGCTTTGCCCCCTCATATTTGTAATCTCCGTTTATACAGGAGGTATGCGACAGCCAGGACTGCCAGGACCGCTATCATTACTGTAATCCCCGCAAGAAGGTTCATGAAGATGAGCTCCTTTATCAACTGGGCACCGACAGCAATCAGTGTGCATCCTGCAATCGCCCCGAGGGAGATTGCCACGAGTGTCCGTCCGGCCGAGAGCCCAATCATCCTTCCCACGAGGGTCCCCCCGATCCCCCCGCTCCCCTGAAGCGGAAACATCACGAAAAGGGCCACCCCGGAGAAGTAAAAGCGTTCGAGCCATGGTCTCCTGTTCACAAAATCACCGCCCCTCTCCATAAAATGCTGTATCCATTTCCCCAGAATGGGGATCTTTAACGCCAGGTCACAGTTCAGGGCCATGAATATCCCTGAAAGGACGTCCATGAGGGCAATCGACCATGCCATCAACCACCACGGGAACCCTATGGCAATCCCGAGAGGGATGACGCTCTCTTTCCCTGCAGGGGGAAAGACGTATGCAAGCATCAGGCCGCCGAGGAGAAGCGCAGTCTCATAGGGGAGCAGGAGGAGGCAGATCCCGAAATACGCTCCGCCGATGAGGAAAGGGAGAACGAGGCGGAAGAGCCGCTCGGGGAGTGAGATCTCCTTGTAAGGGCAGATGTCAAGATAAGGTATGCGGACGGGGAGGGGCATGCGGCACAGAGTATGTAAACGCTCTGGGTTCACCAGGCTCTTATTTGGACATGTCATCACGCGAATACATTACACTATGGTTGTTCGAAAGAAGGGGTGACAGACCCGTCGATTATTTTAACCTGTGGTGGAAAAACCCCCACTGATGTTCATTGTGGGCCACAGGGGAACAGGGGTTGCGGGTCCCGAGAACACCTGCAAGGCAATACGCACAGGCATGGAGTGTGCGGATTTCGTTGAGGTGGACGTCAGGCTCTCCCGTGACAGGGTCCCGGTCATCATGCATGATCCGACCCTGGACCGCACCACCAGCGGGAGCGGACGCGTAGCGGATTTGACCGCGGAAGAACTGGCAGCCCTTGATGCAGGGGATGGAGAGCATGTCCCTTTGCTCAGAGAGATATGCGAAGAGATCAGGGGAAGGTGCGGACTCTTTGTCGAGATCAAGGAGCCCGGATCCGAGCTGGAGGTGTGTCGCGTCCTGGACAGGGAGGCACCATCCCCTCTCATGGTGGTCTCTTTCCATCGTGCGTCGCTCGAGATGGTCTCCGAGATCCTTTCCGGCATAAAAAACGGTCTGATTTATTCGCAACCTCTCCCTGACGTTTCGGCCATGGCTGCCCGTAAAAATATCCGGGCCATCCTGCCCAGGAGGGATCTCCTGGATAGAGAACTTGTTGCGGACGCCCACCGGCGGGGTATCCTCGTGATCCCCTGGACCCTGAATGCAGAAGATCAATGGGAGGAGGCCAGGGAGCTTGGAGTTGATGGGTTTGTTACCGATGATCCATGCAGCGCCAGGAGATGGAGGGACACAACCATCTGAAAAGGAAGCAGTGCGACCATCCCCGGTTCACTTCGGCGCCACCGGACCCAGAATACCTCCCCGCAACCCCCTGTGTTTCCCTGCATGAGGGGAATTATTCCGCTCGACAATATGGGCAATCTTTTTTTTCTCCTCTGTCACATCTGCCTAATAACGCCATGGATACCGGAATTCTCCTTCTTGGGGCAGTGCTTGCGGTCACGATCATCCTCTTCGTGAGCGAATGGGTCAGGATCGACATGGTCGCCATCATGGCAAGCCTCTCCCTTGCATGGCTTGGCCTCATCTCCCCAATGGAGGCGTTCTCTGGATTTGCGTCGAATGCGGTCATCGCGATGGTGGCGGTGATGATTCTCGGGTACGGCATCGAGCGGACGGGCGTCACCTCCCGTATTGCCAATGCCATCATCCGGCATGCCGGGACCAGCGATCAGCGGGTCATTGCCACCACCTCGATGACAGTGGGGCTCCTCTCGTCTGTCCTGCAGAACATCGGGTCAGCGGCTCTTTTTCTGCCCGCAGTGAGGAGGATTGGAAAACAGACCAGGATCCCCGTTTCACGCCTGATGATGCCGATGGGGTTTGCCGCGATCCTCGGGGGGAGCATCACGATGATCGGGGCAAGTCCCCTGATCGTCCTGAACGATCTCCTCAGGCAGTCTGACGCCGCCCCATTCTCCCTCTTTGCGGTCACGCCGATAGGTGTGCCTCTCCTTGTTGCAGGGGTGCTGCTCTTTGCATTCGCCGGGGATCGTATCCTCCCGAGGAGAGACGAGGTGGCCGGGAAGACGACTATTGCCGAGATCTGGGGGATTGATCATCCTGTCAGGACTGCAACCATACCTCCTTCGTCACCCGTTGTGGGAAAGACCCGGGAGGAGGCGTTTTTCAAGATGCGGTACGGCCTGGACCTTCTCGCCATACGGTCCCTGCGGGAGATCACTGTTGCACCTTCGCGTGCGACCCGCCTGGCGGAAGGCCAGGAACTCGCATTCATCGGGCCGGAGGAGGGATTCTCAAAGTTCATCAGGGACACCGGCTGTATTCCCCCGGGGCCTGAAAGCAGGTTCAAAGAGATCCTCGATGGGGAAGGATATGGATTTGCGGAGTTGATAGTGAGGCCGAAGGCCTCCATCATCGGCAAGACAATGCGCGAGATAAGGTTCAGGCAGTTGTTCTCGATCGAGCCTATCGTTCACCAGAGGGGAGAGACTGAGACGCGCGCCGACTTTTCGCATATGCCCCTTGCAGCAGGAGACGTCATTGTGGCGTTCGGGGCCTGGGACACACTCCGGCTCCTTGCCGGGCACAAGGATCTCCTCCTCCTCACCCATCCGGAAGGTGACGCGGTGCGGCACGGCATGGCACACCTCGCGGTGCTGATATTCGCCGCGTCGCTTGCCCTCACCATGACCGGTGTCCCCCTCTCACTTGCACTCCTCACGGGTGCGGCAGCGATGGTCGTTTCGGGGGTGCTGACCATCGACGAGGCGTACCGGGCAATCGAATGGAAGACAATCGCCCTGATCGCTGGCCTGATACCGCTCGGCATTGCAATGGAGAAGACCGGTGCGGCGGCACTCATCGCGGGGTCACTCATCGGGGGCCTCGGCGGTGCGCATCCACTCGTGATCATGTGTGCCGTGGCAGTTCTCGCGACCGTGCTCTCCCTTGTCATCTCCAATGTTGCCGCGACGGTCCTGCTCGTCCCGCTGGTGATGATTGCCGGGGCCGGGACCGGAGTGGATCCCCGTGCCCTCGCCCTCCTGGTCGCGGTCTGCGCATCGAACTCATTCATCCTCCCCACCCACCAGGTCAATGCACTCCTGATGGGTCCCGGAGGGTATTCCACGAAGGATTTCATAAGGGCAGGGAGTGTCATGACGGTGATCTTCATCGGGATCGCAGTAACACTCATCTATCTCCTCATCGCATAGACCGTTGAGAGGAAATGATTATCAGGCAGTTTTTCATCCCCGGCATAGCCCACAGTTCCTACATCGTTGCAGGAAGCAGGACCTGCGCGGTTGTCGATCCTTCGCGCGACGTGGGTCGCTACATCTCTGCTGCACGCGAGATGGGGCTTCGGATCACGCATATCATGGAGA
Organism: uncultured Methanolinea sp.; assembly: GCA_964598545.1. Lineage (GTDB taxonomy): Archaea > Halobacteriota > Methanomicrobia > Methanomicrobiales > Methanospirillaceae > Methanolinea_A. Next base: position 16,762 of record CAZRCH010000004.1, read on the forward strand.
CCCACCTCCACGCGGATTTCATCTCCGGCCACCTTGACCTGGCCGAGGCAACCGGTGCAGAGATATATGCGCCAAAGTCCGGTAAATGTGAATTCCCGCATACTGCACTGGTTGAAGGTGACGAAGTACCGCTTGAGCATATCCACTTCAGGATAATTGAGACGGCCGGCCACACCCCCGAGCATATCTCGTACGTTGCAACCGATACATCACGCGGCGAAACCCCCGTTGCCCTATTCTGCGGCGATACCCTCTTTGTTGGGGATGTCGGCCGTCCTGACCTCTTTCCCGGAAAAGCCGAGGAGCTTGCGTCAGCTCTCTACGACAACCTCCATACCAAGATCATGACTCTCCCCGATGAGTGCGAGGTCTATCCCGCCCACGGGATGGGCTCGCTCTGTGGAAGGGCGATGGCAGCGAAGAGGACGAGCACTGTCGGCTACGAGAAGAAGTACAACTACGCCCTCCGGATAGGTGAGCGGAATGAGTTCGTCCGCGCCCTCACCTCTGATATGCCTGCTGCGCCCGATCACTTTGCCCGCTGTTCCGAGATCAACAGGGCAGGCCCTGCCCTAATGAGGACGCTTTCGCAACCAGCCCCTGTAGATCCGAAAGCCTTCTCTGAGTGGATCCGAGGGAATGATGCAATACTCCTCGATGCCCGGAGTTACCCGGCGTTTTCGGGATTGCACATCCCTGGTTCGTGGCACATCGACCTTTCCGGAAACTTCGCCACGCAGGCTGGATGGATCCTCCCGCCAGGGCTGGACATTCTCCTGGTCGTAGAGTCAAGGGACCAGGCAGAAGAGGCGGCGCTCCAGCTCCGCCGCGTTGGATTTGACCGGGTGCCAGCGTTTCTCGAGGGTGGGATGCTGGCGTGGGGATCATCGAACCTCCCGATAAGCGGGGTGCCGGTCGTCTCGGCAGGGGAGGCGCATTCCCTGGTCAGTTCAGGAGGGGCGATACTCGTTGATGTCAGGTCATGGGAGGAATGGGATGCCGGCCATGCTGACGGGGCTGTTCACATCCCATGGCACGACCTCAGGACACGGCATGCCGAGCTTGATCCCGCCAGGCACACCATTGTGATGTGTAAGGGGGGACAGAGGGGAAGCATCGCGGCAAGCATCCTGAAGATGCATGGCTTTGAGGCGGTCTCGAACCTCGCGGGCGGATTCCTCGCGTATCAGCGGGCGGGTTTTTCGCCCTGATGGGAGATATTATCATGGGAGAACTCAACCCTTCCTGATACCGGAGACCGTGCATGTTCACATGGCTTTCGATGGCGACATGGTCGCCCTATATCGTCGGCGCGGGGATTGGAGTGCTCGTATGGGTGGCGTTCCTCCTCTCTGACCGCCCACTCGGTGCATCGACCGCATATGCAAAGACTGCCGGGATGGTGGAATTGGCAGTCTCAAGGGAAAAGGCAGCGGCGATGCCGTACTACAGGAAGTTCACGCCAACCGTTGACTGGCAGTGGATGATTGTTGTTGGTATTGCGATCGGTGCGTTCCTCTCTGCCTGGCTCGGAGGAACCTTTTCGGTGTGTATTGTCCCCCCCCTCTTTGCAGGAGTTTTCTCTGCGGATCCGCTTCTCCGGATTGTCGTGGCGCTCACCGGAGGGATCCTGATGGGGATCGGGGCAAGGTGGGCCGGCGGCTGCACATCGGGGCACGGCATCTCCGGGACGCTTCAGCTCTCGGTCGCGAGCTGGGTCGCGGTGGTCTGCTTCTTTGCCGGAGGGATTCTTGTGGCCGGCATGATCTTTGGGTTCCCGTTCATTTCGGGGGGCTGATACATGGCAGTAGAGACGATCAGGTCGAATGCACGCGTTCAGATTGTACTCGGGCTCCTCATCGGCATCGCGTTTGGCTTTCTCCTCCAGAAGGGGGGGGTGACAGAGTACGGCGTGATAATCGGCCAGCTCCTCCTCACCGACTTCACCGTCGTCAAGGTGATGCTTTCCGCGATCCTCGTGGGGATGATTGGGATCCATGTCATGAAGGCCAGGGGGATTGTCCGCCTCCATTGCAAAGTGGGATCGATAGGTGCAACGGTCGTGGGGGGATTGATCTTTGGCGCCGGGTTTGCCGTTCTCGGGTACTGTCCCGGGACTGCCGCCGGGGCGTTCGGATCGGGAGCCCTGGATGCAGCCGTGGGAATCGCAGGGATCGTGATCGGTGCAGGTCTCTTTGCACGCCTCTTCCCGTACCTTGAGCGGGTGATCCTGAACCGCGGAGTATTTCCCGCGGAGACAATCCCCGAGATGCTTGGTTTCCGTCCAGCGTGGGTGGTCGTCGTGGTCGCGATCCTGATCGTCGGGATCCTCGCCATGCTCGCAGAACTCGGCTTCTGATCGGGAGATCTCCCCGTTCCTCTTCACTGGAGAGGTCTCTGGCAGGGACACCCCTATCTCAACAAAAGAGATTCGGGGTCATCCTGTCACCCCCTCTCCCCCACTACACACCGCGTATTCGGTTTTCCTGAATACATCCTCGTTCACGAGTGAATAGCCGCGATTCACTCACACTATGGCGCCGTTAGTCAGCAGGTGGGCAGCGACGCGTCCTGCAGAAAAGGTTTAAAGGGGCCGGGAGTGGAGTACTCATGCATGGCACAGCCTCTGGGGGCTGTTGAAGACAGACAGCCCAGAAAGAGCGTACAGATCCCCCTCTTTTACCAGGTGCTGGTGAGTATGATCTTCGTCGCGGTCATCCCGGTTCTCCTCCTCTCGGTCGTCTCCATGGGAGGAACAGCAAGCATAGTGGCCACGATTGGCACCCCTGCCACGGTGCTCCTTCTCACCATAGGCACTGTCCTCGTGGTCCTCATGTGGAGCTACTTCGTGGCCTGTCGCATCACCCGGCCGATCGTGGAGCTCTCTTCCATCGCCACCAGGATCAGCAGGGGGTATCTGCCGGACCGGGAGATGGAGATCCGTTCACATGACGAGATCGGGGAACTAGTAGCCGCATTCAACAGGATGATCAATACCTACCGGATTCTGGATACCCTGGCAAAGGAAGAGCCGGAGTGAACGCCCTTCCAACCTGGTGAAGGGAGGAACCGATCGATGCTGAAGAACGAACTCCAGCACCTCTTCTCTCTCGAAGGGGTGAGGATGGCAATCGTCATCGACCCCGAAGGCCGGGTTGCCGATGAGATGGGGGCATCCAACATACGAGGGGAGCAGCTTGCCGCGGTGGTCGCATTTGTGATGGCCGAGTCCAGGGCAATGGCCACGCGCCTCGGCCAGGAGCAGATCTCGATGGTCTTCGTGGAGTTCCGGGAACTGGCCTTGATATCTGTCCCCCTTCGCAACGGGTACTTCCTGGTCGTGATCACCCAGGTCGGGGCAAATATCGGCCAGATCAGCTATGAAATGAAGAAGCACCAGGACATCATCTCATCGTTCCTATGACCGGATCTCTGCCCACCGGGTTTTTTGTAGGGGAGATGCAGGCGCCGTTCAAGTGGATGCTCATCCATGCGGCACGCTTCCAGGGAATGATCCGCGTGCAGGCGCCTGATGGGGAGGGGCATGTCCTCGTTCGGAAGGGTACGCCCATCGGCTCCAGCTTCCGAAGGGGGAAGGAAGAACTCAAAGGAGAGGTTGCGTACCGGTATATTCTCAGTTTTCCCGTGGTCGACCTCTCCATCCACCGGTATACGAGCGAGGAGATGGATGAGGCCATGCGTCTCCTCAAGGAATCAGGCTCGATCTGCACGGGCAGGGACACAATGCCGGAGCCCGGACATGGCGGAGTTGGTACTGCGCCCCCTGTCACCACCGGAGCGGGGGAGCAGGCTCCTGTCAATTCCCCCGTCAAAGGTGTTTTGCATCCACCTGCAGAGAAGAACCTTCCTCCCCGGGATCTTACTGGAGAGAGCACCGAAGATTCTGCCGAAGAGGCCCCCGTGGTTCTCCCGAGCGGCCTCGACCTCGAAGACCTCGCCTACCTTCTCCTGGGCCGCATCCTCAGGCTCCCGGGAGTCCAGGCAGTCTCCATATTCGGGAGAGGAAAATCTGTCCTCTCCATTGGGAACGTGGAACTTGATTCCCTTGTAGTGCTTGCCGAGGACATGCTTCATGCTGCAAAAGAGATCAGCTTTGTCATGCGTACCGGCTCGTTCGTCCACCTCACACTGCAGATCCCTTCAGGGAAGGTGATCGTCGCCCCGTACTTTAATGAGTACCTCTGCATTCTTACCAGTCCCGGGGTGAACCTGGGCCAGATACGTAAGATCTTAAAGGAGATCCCTGATATGGCCGATGAAAGGAGGGGCTCCTCCTGATGTACAGAATACTTATCGTGGACGACAATCCCGCCATCACCGATATCCTGGCAAGGATGGTCAGGCACGAGGGGTTGGAGGCGATCGAGGCTCACTCTGGCGAGGAGGCGCTTGCAGTGATCCGGAAGGAACACCCCGACCTCGTGTTCCTCGATATCCTCATGGAGCCCATGGACGGGTGGGAGACGCTCTCCAGGATCAAGCAGGATGCAGGCACCGCCGATATCCCGGTGATGATGATCACGGCCAAGAGCCTTGATCCCGCGGAGGTCCGGGCCCATACCGCGCAGTTCGAGGACTACATCCAGAAGCCCATCACCAGGAGAGAACTCTGCAGGGTCATCCGGCAGTATTTCAAAAAAGAGTTGGAGATAGGGGACGAGGTGGAGAGAGCCCGTATGTCGGGGGTTGATGCCGGGCTCCTGAATGAGTTCCGGCGTCTCTCGCGAGACATCGAGGTACACCAGAGGCTTCTTCTCCTGCTCTGGAACGTGTTTCGCACGAGTGCAGAGGGCGATCCCCGGAAAGGGGATCTTCTTGAGGCAATCGGGTGCATGGAGACTGCGCAGAACGCGATGAGAGCACGCCACCAGGAGATCAGGAGAGCGATCCGAACGAACCTTAAAGGGGAAGGGAAGGGGGTTGATGCCGGTAGAGAGGGGACGTAATCATGCCCCACGTGGATATGATCGCATGATGAACCTCCTCCTCGGCATCGGCAACCCATTCCGGAGGGACGATGGCGCGGGGAATTACGTGGCTGCTTCTTTCCGCGCCCCCGGATGGAGGGCGGCCGACTGTGGGACCGCACCGGAAAACTTCACTGGCCTGGTGAGGCGACAACATCCTGATCTCCTTGTCCTTGTGGATGCTGCGGACATGGGACTGGCCCCAGGGGAGTTTGCGGTCATCCCGAAGGAGAGGATAAGGGATGTGGGAATCGGGACCCACCAGCTCCCGCTCGATATCCTCATAGGTTTTGTCGAGGACAGTGCCGGGGCGATCATCGTCATCGGCATCCAGCCGAAGGTGGTGGATACGGGGGAGGGACTGAGTCCCAAAGTGCAGGAGGGCGCGGACCGGCTCATCAGGGTGCTGGAGCAGGGGGAGATTGGAGCCGTCCCGTTGCTGGGAGAAGAACCGGAAGCGTGAGCATGAGGGTGCGGTGGTATTCGTTTCCTTGGAGAGCCAATTACGCCGCAAGGGGTCTTTTTGGTGCTCCCCGGGGGGATCTTCTTATTTTCGACCTGCGCGGCGCGCTGGCCAGGGAATTCCCCCGTTCGGCATAAAGAAAGGGAGGTATTCAGCGCCTGATCTCTGCTATCCGACCACACTACAGGGATGAATACTATACACAGGCCCCTGAAAGTGGCGGGAAAACGAAGGATTCCCTTCACTCCACGATCAGGTTCTCCGAGTACCTGTCCTCGTCCGCCAGGAGGAATTCGTCGCTCATGGAGAGTCCGCCCTTGGGACAGATGCCGGTGCACTGGGAGCAGAAGATGCACTGGCCGACCCAGACCCGTATCTGTTTCGTATCAGGGATGAGCTCGATTGCATGCGACGGACAGACCTTCACACACAGGCCGCAGCCGATACAGCAGTCGTTCTGGTAGGTGATTTTGCCCCTGAACTCAGGAGGCGTGGGTACTGGTGGGGTGATTCGAGTCCACCCTGCAGCCACATCATGTAAGAATCCCGTAACTGTGGGCGGGAGATACTTGGCAGGGAACCTGTTCGTTGCCGGCTCGCGGAAGAGCTGGCGGACGAGTTCGGGGAAGAGCGGGAGGAACCTCATGCCCCCACCCCCGCCAGCGCGGGGAGCGCAGCATCGGCCATCAGGAGAAGGAGGCCGAAGACCCCGATCACCGAGAGGTAACTCCAGTAGATCGAGACCACCTGGTTGATCCTGAACCTCGCCATTCCCACCCGGACAAGAGTGACGGCAAAGAAGAGCACGAAGATCGCCTTTGCGAGGAAGAAGAGGATATCCGCGGGAAGAGCCAGCCAGGGGGGCATCGCGAGGAATCCCGAGATGTTCCACGGGAAGAAGATTGCAACGATCACGGCCGCGAGCACGAGTGTCTTCACTCCCTGGGCGAGATAGAACATGGCAAGGTTCCTGCCCGAGTACTCCACCAGCAGCCCGCCGGCAAGCTCGGTCTCTGCCTCCTGGGTGTCGAAGGGGATGCGTGAGAGCTCGGCGGGGGTGACCAATGCAAGCACCAGGAGGAGAAGAAAGGCACCTAAGAGCCCCAGGGGCCCGACAACGGTCCATATGGGGGTTGCCGCGATTGTCGCGAGTGAAAAAGGCGAGGAGAGACCTGCCGCCCCGATACGCCATGCAACTCCGATCACGACGATCGCAAGCGGAAACTCGTATGCGATCATGGTGACCATCTCGCGCTGGGCCCCCACAGTTGCATACGGTGAACCTGACGCAAAACCCCCTGCGACCATCGCGAGCGCGGGCACGGTCAGGAGATACATAACCAGCACCAGGTCTCCGAACATCCCGAGCACCGGCAGGATGCTTCCCACCGGGAGGTAGAAGAGGACCAGGATGCTCGATGCCAGCGCGATCACCGGGGCAAGGTGAAAGATGCTCGGAATGGCGTTTGCAGGGACCACGTTCTCTTTCTGGAGGAGCTTTGCGACATCGATAAACGGCTGGCGGATCGGCGGCCCTATCCTGGCCTGCATGTGGGCTGCGAGTTTTCTGTCAATCCCGAGCAGAAAGAGCCCGCCCGCAATGGCAAAGAGCGAGAGGAGAACGCACCACACCAGGAGGGCGGCAATTCCGACCAGGGTCATCGCTGCAGCCTCCTGGTCTTTTCCACCGAGAGCCGGTGGAGGTCCTCCTTGGCGAGGATACTCCGCCGCCCTTGCCTGACCACCGCAACCCTGTCGGTGCAGGAGAGGCATGGGTCGATTGATGCGACGATGATGGGGATGTCCGCTATCTGCTCTCCCCGAAGCATCGGGATCCATGACATCAGGTTGCTGTAGGAGGAGGCCTTCACCTTCCATGTGTGCGGTGCATCCCTGCCGTCCATCCGGACATAGTGGAAGCACTCGCCACGCGGGGCCTCGACCCTCCCTATGGCCTCACCCTGTGCTTTCTTACAGATGAGAAGGAGTTTCGCGAGTTTCTCCTCAGCCGTGACCGGCCCTGCCGGCATCTCGGAGAGGCACTGCCGGATTATCTGGCAGGACTGGCCCACCTCAAGGAGCCTGACGACGATCCGGTCGTAGACATCGCCATGGGTCTCTCCCATATGCTGTTCCGGGAGGATGGCCCTGACATCGAGATCGCCGTAGGCGGCATAGGGATAATCCTGCCGAAGGTCGACGTTCACCCCGGAAGCCCGTGCCGTCGGGCCGACAGTGCAGAGCTCGAGCGCCTCCTTCTTCGAGAGTACGCCGCAATCCCGGCACCGCATAGTGATCGTCTTGTCGTCGAGGAAGAGGTTCAGCAGCTTCTCGAGCAGTCCCTCGTACGTGTTGAGACAGTCCTCAATCACCTGGTGCTGCTCCGGGACAATGTCCCGGCGCACCCCCCCGACCTGTACAATCCCATAGTTCACCCGGTTTCCGGTCAGGTTTTCTATGACATCCATCGACTGTTCGCGCACCCTCCAGGTGAGGTGGAGGAGGGAGTCAAAGCCGAGTTCGTGTGCGGCCACGCCTGCCCATAGGAGGTGCGACTGGATGCGCTCGAACTCGGCGATTATGGTGCGGATGTAATCGGCCCGCTCGGGGACCTCGATCCCGGCAACCTGCTCGACCGCCCGCGCAAATGCGAGGGTATGGGAGACCCCGCAGATGCCGCAGATGCGGTCGGTGAGGTGGACGATCTGGACGGGGTTCCGGCGCATTCCCATCCACTCGATCCCGCGGTGAACCTGCCCCGGCGCGAAGTCCACCTTCCTGACGACCTCTCCCTCCATCTCGAAGGTGAACATCACAGGCTCCTTCAGTGCAGGGTGATTGGGGCCGATGGGAATGGTGTAGTGCGCATTCTTTGGGTCTTCGCTCATGCCTGATCTCCCTCCTTTCCGGGCCCCTCGCCTGGTGGAGGGGACTCTTTGGTCTCAATCTCACATGCCGGTGCATTTTGGAGGGGAGGCGACGGCCTGTCGGTCGGCCTCTTCGATGCCCACAGGTCATTCACCATGGCATCCGGGATGCCGGTGTCGTCTTTTCTCCAGGGGTAGATACCCTCTGGGAAGTCATCTGGGAGGAAGAGCCTCCGGTCATCGGGGATCCCGGTGACCCTGACCCCGAGGAATTCCTGCTTCTCCCGCTCCGAGAAGACTGCCCCCGGTATCAGGTCAGATATGGTGGGGATGATGAGGTCATCCTTTTGCAGGTTTACGGCAAACGTGACCGTGTACTCCCCTTTGATCCTGCCGTAGTAGAGGGAGAAGTGGTAGAGAAGGCGGATGGAATCGCCCATATCGCTCCCGGAGATGACCGAGAGGTGCGGGTAACCCAGTTCCATAAGGGTGCGTATGGCAGGTTTCAGGATATCTCTCTCCAGGTCTATCCAGATATTGTAGTTGGGCTCTTTCTTCTTCCCTTCCCGCCGCTCGCCGATGCGGGTGCCGTGGACTCCGGCCCCGAACCTGGCAGTGAACCGCTCAGCCACCTGTCCGGGTGTTAAAAATGCGTCAGTCATGATCCACCTCCCTGTATTCTCTCCAGTTTCTGCAGCGCCTTCACCACCCCGTGGATGATCGCCTCCGGCCGGGGGGGACAGCCCGGAACATAGACGTCGACGGGGATGACCTCGTCAACCGGCCCCTCCAGGTTGTAGGAGTCGTAGAACACGCCCCCTGAGATCCCGCAGGCTCCGATGCACATCACGAGTTTCGGGTCAGGTATCTGGGCATATACCCTGAGCAGCCGGTCCTTCATCTTGTGGACCACCGGGCCTGTGACGAGCATGACATCGGCATGGCGGGGGCTTCCCACCAGTTTTATGCCGAACCGCTCAGGATCGTACCTCGGAGTGATGGTCGCCACGATCTCGATCTCGCAGCCGTTGCAGGACCCCGAGTTGAAGTGGTAGACCCAGAGGGACCGGTTGAACGAGGAGTTCAATTTCATGAGATGATCACCACCAGTACGAGGAAGAGCGCGGTAATCCCGAGATACCAGAGGATATAGTCGTGAAGATTTCCCGAATGAAGGGGGACCATGCGGTCGTAGTATCCCCTGAGCGCCTCGAGGTATCCCCAGTAGAGGTTCCCGGCCCTGACATGGACCTCTCCCTTCTCCACGGGCTCTTTGTTTCCTGAGATGAAGGGCTCTGCCTGCGCGGTGCCGGGCTTGTACCCCTTCTCACCCATCGAGTAGATGAGCCAGGCGATAATGACCGCAACAAGGAGGCCAAGGAGCCATGCCAGCGGGTTCCAGTATCCGGCCCCGGTCAGGAGCGTTGAAGTCGGATCCATCGTATCAGGCACCTCCCAGCACCGCGCTGATATAGGCTCCCTGGTCCACGAGGGCATGGGCCGCAGGAGTGATCAGGCTCTCCACGACAATCCCCGGGAAGAGGCCGAAGACTATTACGACGACAGCGAGGATCCCCATCCCGGCGAGCATCGGCATCGGCGCCTCCTTCACTCCCGAATACTCGGGAAGTGCGGGCCCCATGAAGATGGAATGGAAGACCTTGACGAAGGACGCGAGGGTCAGGATACTCACCACCATCGCGATCACCGCAAGCAACGGGTTGAAGACGAAGACAGACTCGTAGATCATCAGTTTCGAGGCGAACCCGTTGAAGGGAGGAATCCCGGCAATGGCCAGTGCTCCTATCACGAAGAAGACCATCGTCCACTTCATCGAATGGCCAAGGCCTCCCATCCTGTTCAGGTTGTAGGTCCCCAGGCGGAGGAATATCGCCCCTGCGGTGAGGAAGAGGAGCCCCTTGTACATCGCATGGTTGATGATGTGGAAGATCCCTCCTTCCATTGCCATGTACCCGAACGCGTCGAGGAGCGACTGGTTCCCGAGCACCGCAAGGCCGACTCCCACCCCGAGGAGCATGTACCCTGTCTGGGACACGGCATGGTAGGCCATCAGGCGTTTGACGTTCTTCTGGGGGATCGCCATCGTCACCCCCACTACCATCGAGAGGACACCGAGGATGATGATCAGCCACCCGACCGTTGCGGCGTTCAGGGTGACGTTGTAGAGCGTGAAGACAGTCCTGAAGAGCCCGTAGAGACTTGCCTGGCTTGCGACCACCAGGAGTGCGGTGATGGAAGAAGGTGCCATCGAGTAGGCATCAGGAGTCCAGAAGTGCATCGGGACTGCCCCGCACTTCATGGCGAGTGCGGCGATGATCAGGACAAGGGCCACCTGGTCGAGGACCGAGAACTGCATCCTCGCGGCGATCATGGCCATGTTCAGGGCGTTGTACTGGCCGTAGTATATGCCAATCGCGACGAGTATCGCGAGGGCCCCGATGGTGCTGAGGACGAAGTACTTGAGGGCTGCCTCGACCGCGACCCCCCCATCGATGCGGTATGCGATGAGGCCGGCGGATGCGAGGGAGAGGATCTCGAGGAAGACGAAGAAGTTGAAGACATCCCCGGTGGAGACCATCCCGAGTATCCCTGTGATCATCAGGAGGTAGAGGGTGTAGTAGCTCTCAAGGCCGGTGTGAGAGCGCTCGCTCGAGAGGGAGTAGATGATGATCGAAAACCCCGAAATGGCAGTGATCACGAGCATCAGGGCGCTCATCGGGTCGATCTCGAAGATGATCCGTATGGGAATGCCACCGGAATCGGGAGGGATCACAGCGGAGGCTGTGGAGGCACCGAAGACATACAGCCTGGTCCCGGCTGAATACACGTCGAGCGCGAGGATGAGTGCGATCGCGGACGTGACAGCCATCGCCCCTCCCACCCAGATCGAGCGGACCGTCGATGAGATGCGGCCAATGAACGGCGAAAGAAACGCCGCGACAAGAGGGACGATGATCATCAGGGCCGGGGAGTTCTCCACGATGAATGCCGGGATCATTCCTTGAGCCTCCTGATCCGGTCGATGTCGATGCTCCCGTACTTCTTCCAGATAATGATGGCAAACGAGAGGAGGAGGGCGCTTGTCGCCACTCCAATCACAATGGAGGTGAGGGTGAGTGCCTGTGGCGTGGGAAGCACCATGGATGCCGGGGGTGCGTTCGTGTAGATCGGGGCGATTCCGCCCTCGCGGTACCCGAGTGTGATCAGGAAGAGGTTCACCGCGGACTCCAGGATTACGATCCCCAGGAAGACCTTGATCAGGTTCTTCTTGAAGACGATGATTGCAAGCGCGATGAGGATCAATGCGACCACCGCGACGAGCGGCAGGTTCCAGAACATGGTCAGGACCCCTCCTTCGTGATGCCTGAAAGCATGTAGAGGAGGATGACGGCAAGACCTCCCCAGACCTCGATTCCCACCGCCAGGTTCATGATGGGAATCACTCCCGCAGTGTTCAGGTCGCCGGGGTTCGGACCGGCCGGGACGGCATGTCCGAAGAGGAGACCGCTGTTCGCGAGGAAGTTTGAGAAGAACGGCGCGCCTATTGCCAGCGCCGCAATCCCTGCGCCGATGAAGAGGAGGAGCCCGATCGACTCCCTGGCTTTCATTCCCACTTTCTTTATCATTGCCGTCACCTCCTCGAAGGAGTATGCGACGATGACCAGAGCCACTGCGGTCGCAACCACCGCTCCCCCCTGGAAACCCCCACCGGGTGTGAGGTGCCCGTGCATGATCACGTAGAGGCCGAAAACCAGGATGAACGGGTAGAGGAGGTTGGCCCCCGTCCGCACGATCTTACTCATCCTCATGTTCATCCCCCCCTCGCATCGATCTGAACATCAGTCCCACGCCGATTACCGCGGTGAAGAGAATAACCGACTCGCCAAGGGTATCAAAACCCCTGTAGTCAAAGACGACAGATGTGACGATGTTGTTCGCAGCGGCCTGCGCCTGCCCATGCTCGATGAAGTACTGGTCCATCCCGGACTCTGCAGGCTCTCCGAAGGTGAAGAATGCCGGGATGGCGCAGAGGCCTGCGGCAAGCACGACGAATATGACCGCAGCCAGGGTCCTCTTCATGGATGCTCCCCCTCGTATCTTGCAGTTGCCCGGATGGCGATGATGAAGATGGCCGTGGTGAGCCCTGCCCCGATTGCAGCCTGAGAGATTGCCACGTCAGGCGCCTGCAGGATGTAGAACTCGACCGAGATGAGAAAGCTGAAGAAGCCTGCAGCCAGCGTCGCCGCAAGGAGGTCGCGGAAGAAAAAGACCATCAGGGCTGATGCGATCAGCCCGGCAATGACCAGGGAGTGAATCGCCATCTCGATCATGGTGTCCACTCCTCGAGCCTGTCAACGACTGCCGGGGCAGGCTTTATACCGGATCGGTGTGCACCCCGTGCGATTGCATGGGATCCCACAGCGTTTGTGAATGCCAGCGCTACTGCTGCGACAAGGGTGTGGATGGAGAGCGCCACGTACTGGCTGTCCCAGGTAGAGATGAACTGTGCCCCACCGAATATGATCACCGCGAGGGCAGTGAACATTGACCCGAACGTGGTCATCTTTGTCGTGGCATGCATCCGTGTATAGACGTCAGGAAACCGGAGAAGTCCCACGATTCCCAGGGTATTGAAGAGTATCCCTATGGAGAGGCATGCCAGGACCAGGATATCTGCGATCACAGTTCCCCTCCTAGATACTTCGCGATATAGAGCGTGCTGACAAACGAGAGCACTGCATAGACGATTGCCACGTCGATAAAGATGATCTGCTGGTAGGCCACCCCGAGGAGGATCAACACGGCCACCGAGAGGGTGTTGACCGTGTCAACCGCGACAGCCCGGTCTGCGGCGGTTGGCCCCAGGAAAAGCCTCACAAGCGCGAGGCAGACCAGGATGACCAGAATGAAGACTGCGACATACCATGGGTCGATCATTCCGCAATCCTCCGAATCCAGGCAGGGATGTCCGCGAGTGAGAAGAGCTCCCTGTCATGGATCTCGGCACTCGTCTCCCACCCTGCGGGGACATTGATATTGTGGACATAGAGGTCGTGGCTCTCTTCATCGATGTCGACCGTGATCGTTCCGGGGGTGAGGGTGATCGAGTTTGCGAGCATGAAGATGCCGAGATCAGTCTTCAGCCCTGACTGCACCCTTATGATCCCGGGACGGATCTTCCCCGTGATCACCCGGTATGCCACGTCAAGGTTGGCCAGTGTCACCTCCAGCAGGAACGGTCCGAGGAGATATACGAAGATGAGGATGAGCCGGAGTGGATTTGCCATCCGGAAGTTGTGCGACCGGCAGAGGAAGTTCTTTGCAACCGCAGCGGCAAGAAGAGAGAGCGCAACTCCTGCCGCCAGTTCCTGAGGGGACCAGAGCAGGAGGCTCCCGCTTCCGGCTGTCAGGAGGAGATATAGCAGGAGAGCGAAGAGAAACGTGAGCAGGAACGGGATCATCCAGACCTCCTGCGAGCGTTGCCCCGGTATTCTTTACATGCACCAATCATCATGGATATCACAGGATACCTGATTTCAGGAAGTAGTTACCGGGCTGAGGAGACCCGGATACTTCTCCGCAGTGATCAATTTATCATGATCAATTATGTAAATCAAGAGAGATAAATAATGTTGTCTTCTGCATTTCCCAAAACGATTTAAATGATTTATTGGAACAAAAAACGAATTTAAATCACTCGCACGGTAGCTTTCCCGATCCGCAGAACCCACGCATGAGGAAGGCAGCTACCTGTGGATATTTATGGATATATCTGCAAAGTGTACCTCCAATGCGCCCTCCGTTACCCCGCAGGGGTATGCTCTGGTGGTGTGATTCCTGCCATACCCCTGCACTTGCAAGGGTCTGCTCGTGCTGCGGCTCACGGTCCCGCGAGGTTACGGTCACCCCCCCGGGAGACGCGAGACCCGCTTTTCCTGCCGACATCGCCCTGGTGAACAGGGTATACTCGGAGCACTTCGGCGGACCACTCATTCCCCCGGGGCACCTGGCGCTCCTGAACAAGGTACCCGATCCCGATCGAATGGAAGAGATAATCCTGGGAGGGGGCGTGGCCGGGTCGATAAAGTACCTCCCCGATGAGTCCAGGTGGGAGTCGATCCCCCGACCCCAGGCTTCGGTCTTCCTTTCTCCCCGGAGGAAATATGTCGTCGTGGACAACGGTGCGGTCCCCTCCATACAGGGGGAAGGGGCAAGTGTGCTCGCCCCCGGGCTCGTGGAGATCGAGCCATCGGTAACCCGTGGGGATGAAGTGTTTGTCCTCGATGAGCAGAGGAATGTTGTCGCCGTCGGCCGGGCGAAGGTTGACGCTGGCGATGCCGAACTGATGGAACGGGGCCCGGTCGTCCGGACCAGGCGCAACTTCCCCTCCGTATGCACGAAGGGAGAGGCGACATGGGACGATGCGGTGAGGTCGTGTGAAGGGGTCCTCGAAGAACAGGAGGCGGAGGCGATCTCGTTTATCAGGGATGTCGCAGCAAGAAACCCCCTGCCGGTGAACGTTTCGTATTCGGGCGGCAAGGACAGCCTTGCAACACTCCTCCTGGTGAGGAAAGCGCTCGGTCTCGTCCCGATCCTCTTTGCAGATACGGGGCTCGAGTTCCCTGAGACGTGCCGCAATGTTGACGAGGTCTCCCGCACTTTCGACTCCCCGGTCGTGCGGGCATCTGGAAAGGAGGCTTTCTGGAAGGCATTTGAAATCCGGGGGCCTCCTGCAGTCGATTTCCGGTGGTGTTGCCGTGCTGCAAAGCTCGGGCCGGTGGAGGATGCGATCAGGGAGAAATGGGGCGAATGCCTCTCGTTTATTGGCCAGAGAAAATACGAGTCGTTTCGTCGGATGGCAAGCAAGAGGGTCTGGAGAAACCCGCACCTGAAACGCCAGCTCTCTGCAGCGCCCATCCACCACTGGACCGCATTGCAGGTCTGGCTCTACCTCTTCAGGGAGAAGGCGCCTTACAACCCGCTGTATGAGGAGGGGCTTGACCGGATCGGGTGCTTCATGTGCCCGTCGAGCGACGTCGCTGTCCTCAGGCAGATCGAGGCGAGCCACCCGGCGCTCTGGCAAGAGTGGAGAACCCGGCTGGAAGACTGGCAGAGAGAGAAAGGTCTCCCCGATTCATGGACAGGAGAGGCCCGCTGGCGAATGAAGGGGGTGCCTGGTGAAGAAGATAATAATTGTTGACTACGGGCTTGGGAATTTGCGTTCTGTAAGGCGGGGGATCGAGAAGTCGGGAGGAAGACCGGTCATATCGTCTGATATCCAGGAGATATCCTCCGCCGAGGGTATCGTGCTCCCCGGGGTGGGAGCATTCCGGGACGGGATGCAGCAACTGGGAGCGCTCCAGAGGGTTCTTGTTGCCAGCTCGTCATCGGTCCCCATGCTCGGTATATGTCTCGGCATGCAGATGCTGATGGATTGGAGCGAAGAGCACGGTGTTCACCGTGGTCTCGGTCTGATACCGGGAGTGGTGCGGAGGTTCCCAAGGAAGGAGGGGTACAAGGTTCCCCACATGGGGTGGAACACGCTCACCATTCCTGTAGACGGACATCCGCTTTTTGAGGGCATCTCATCCGGTGAATACATGTATTTCGTCCACTCGTATTACGCGGACACCGAGGCCACCCATGCCCTGGCAGGGACTGAGTATATCTGCCCGTTTTCATCAGCGATATGGAACAAGGATCGCGTCTATGGGGTGCAGTTCCATCCGGAGAAGAGCGGTGCAGCAGGCCTCCGGCTGCTTCGTAACTTCATCGCGATGGTCTGAGGGGGATGAAGGGGTTTCTCCCTTCTTTTTCGCATCAGGGAGAGTGTGGCTTTGCCGTGCTGAAAGTAAGAACTGGGTTGCCTTCTGCAGTGGTGAGGGTGAGAAGTCCGTTCTCAATCCTGTATCCTGCAGTCCGCTGCAGGAACGAAAGGTACATGGCCTCCTGGCTCATGATGCCGGAAGGCGAGCCGCAATAGAGCTCGGTGACGGCAAGATCCCTCACATAAAATCCCCCATCTCTCTCTGTACAGGATGCCCGGTACCTGTTGCAGCCGGCGAGACCGCTGACCCCTCCCTCTCTCCCGATAAAGGCAGTGATCTCTGTCCCTGGCAGGACCTCGGCCGATATACCGGATGCCGTGTGGAATACGATAAGATACCACGTCACTTCCTCAAGTCCGGTCCCTTCACCGGACGCCGCAGCACCTGTAGGATGCCCTGCCCCGCCAGGGCTTTCACCATGGGGGACCGGGGTGCTGCACCCGCAGGAGCAGAGCACCAGGACAAGCACCCCTGCTATGAGGCAGGCGAAGGCCTTTTTCATGCATGAATACTCAAGGGTCTGCTACCTTAATCTATCGGTCCTCCCGGCTTGTGGAGGACGGGGCGGGGCGTTCACTGCACCAGGGCAATGAGAAACGCCATCACCCGCACTCATGACTTATGGGATTTACCGCCACCAACACAGGAATCATTTCACAATGTTGATGCAAGGCTCCGTCCCACCGTGATGTGACTGACGTGACCAGACTCGACGATCTCCTGGAACCCTTGCACCAGGGGATTTGGGAGGTTGCCGTTCCGAAAGAATCGGTCACAGAGCCGCTGGATGCAGGGTGGGAGCGGTCTTTGATCAATATCCCTACCCCAGGGACCATCGCAAGTTACCGGAAGGGCCAGTACCATGCGCACGAGACCGTGGCAGAGTGGAAGGTGCACCTGGACCGTTATGACCCGAAAGCCCATCCCGTCCTCCACCTCCTGGACGATGCACCGCTCCTCCTGATGATCGCTGATACCCTCATCACCCTGGTTGCCGCCGCAAGACGCGGTCCAGGCAGTTACGTTGACATGCAATTGAAGGAACAGAAGCGAACCTGGCAGGTGCTTCTGCTGGCCGGGTGTGCCCTTGCACTCATCGGCATATGGATCTTTGGAAATCCCCTGGATAGTTTCGGCGGCATCGTCTCTCTGCTCTTCCCCCTGGGGATCATTGCGCTCGGGATTGTCATCGCGCGGAAAGGAATCAGCCTGCACCAGGGTGCCCTGGTCTCTCCGGGGAGTTTTTTTATCGGAATCTCCCTCGTGCTTCTTGGTATCGTGACATTTGACTTCGGCTTGGACGTATGGATCCAGCTGCTACTGCTGATTCTTGCGTCCTGGGCATTCGGGAGTGCCTATATGTCGTTCTCCCGGGTGGCTCGAGGGAGAAGGGAAGTGCCGGAAGGATTTTTCCGCCGGATGGGATTAGGTATCTTCTCGTTTATCCTGGCAGCGGGCATACTGATCGTGCCCGATGCGATGCTTGAACTGCTCATGGAGACCTTCGGCATACTGGTGTTCCTGCTTGGGATTGCTATAGCCTCAAGCGGGTGGAGATTGCGTGAGAAGATGCGCGCTTTGCGAAAGAACCCCTGCCCCGGAGGACGGGATGCGGGGAATTGAAAGGCAAGGCGACGCACATCTCCCATCGATACCGCTGCCTGGCGTACATGCAACAAATAGAACGGAGATACGGCAAACCGACCATGAAAAGAGATAACAACGCCCCCGGTGATGTCTGAGTATGCGCGCCAGGTTCCTTTCGACACTCATGGTCCTAAAAGAACTCTCAAAGGCGCTGATCTTCTTCTTCCTCTTTGTGATCGCAATCCCTGTTGTCATGGGCATGGTGCTCGAAATACCGGCAGCAAGTATCCTCAGTTTTCTTGCCTCGACATTCATCCTCCAGGCGGCCGCACCACCGCTTGGAGGACCGCTTGGTCTTTCTCCCGCAACTATACTCGCCGTCATGGCGTCGTTCTCGTTCGGCGTTGTGCTGGCAATCCTGGAAGTCTGCGAAAGCCTGGCACTCACGTCAGAACGGGTCTCAGGCTGGATTGCGAAGGTTGGAAAGAAGATGGAGAAATATCCCGCGATCCAGAAGTACGGGGCAGTCTCTTGCACACTTATTGCCTGGATACCCGGGATTGGTCTCTACGGGACACCCCTCATTGCCTGGATACTGGGATGGAACCGGTGGCTTGCGGCCGTCTTCACCACGGTTGGTTTTGTGATCGCCGCGGCGTTCGTGATCTTCGTTGCTCAGCACATAAAGAGTATTGAGGATGTGTTTATCCTTGGAGTGGTGGGAGCGGCGGGAGTCGTTGTCCTGGTGCTGTCAGGGAAGCTCGCCCGCAAAAAGATGGGATAACTAATCCCCGGTTGTGAAAAAAAGCAGGGGAATGGTATCAGGAATCTGAATGCCTGGTGCAGAGAGAGCGGCCGAGGTATCCGGCGATCACCATCATACAACCCAGGAGGAGGAAGTAGATGGCGAGGAGATACCCGAAGAGGATGAGGCTGCCGATGAAGGGATAGAAGATGATCAGCAGCGCGAATATGACGGAGAGTATTCCTGAGATGAAATACAGGGTTCTCCTTCTGTCCTCCTCAAAGACCAGACCGAAGAGTATCTGCATCATCCCGATGACGAAGATCACTGCCCCGATGATCTCGGTGATCACGGCACCAGCAAGGATGGGGTAGACGATTATTCCCACACCGATCAGAAGGCCAGCCAGGCCTCCGAAGAGGAGGAGAGTTGACCGTGCTGCCCCGGCAGGTAAAAAGAGGGACGAGAGGAGCATGATGGCGCCGAGGATGATGACGAGCACCCCGATAAGCGTCACTACCGCAATCGCAGTGAGATCGGGAAAGAGTATCATGAGGACTCCAAAGAGGATCGAGAGGAGTCCGAGAACAAGAAGTGCACCCCATCCCCTGTCGCAGGGGGTGACTACAACCACCGTATCAGGCATAACGAAGTATGGCGCATCCCCTGTGTATGAATCTATCGTGGCTTCCACCGCAGAAAACTTCGGGGTCTTTGGAAATCCACGCGCCATGCATCACAAAGAAAATCCGGGAATAGATGGGGAGACCGGGTCCATGCCGGTTATTCTTCACTTCGTGCTCTTACCCCCAAGGGTATGCAGAGTGATCATCCCGTTGCATGAGTTGCACACATAAAACTCCGGTGTCCAGCAGGACTGACATGCCCACCTTCCGCACAGGATGCACTGCCTGAGTTCGTGGTAGGCGAACGGGCTGTTGCAGAGATCGCAGAGGAACCCGGAAAAATGTGCCGGATCCTTCTCCGGTGGCTCCCCCTGGCTCCTCATTCGTGGTATGTCCTTTTTGAGCCGGGATACCAGGTCTCCTTTCTCTCCCTCGGGCCGGCCGCTACCTGATGACCTGCTTTTCCAGAGTCTCAAGCCGCTCCTCCAGGGTGGCCATCTTCTCCCCGAACTCTCTCTCGAACCCGATCAGGGAGGCCATCCTCTTCTCTTCCCGGGCAATGTCGGCAAGCTTCTCGTCCCTGAACTTCTGCGCCTGCGGCTTCCGGATAAGAGACCATTCGTCGATCATCGCATCGAAACGCCGGTCGAGGTATTCATCAATCCTGCTCTCCATCGGCCGGGATATCTCAAGTTTTCCAGATGAACCGCGGAAGTAATAGTAGATGATGAATGCTATCAGGAGGATAAGCAGGAGGATCAGGAGTGCTTCGATCACAGTCATTTCATCACTCCTTTCAGGTGCAGAAGGCGCTTCTCGAGCTCGGTCATCTTGGCAGATGCGGTTGCCTCGAATCCTGCGCATCTCCCAGCCTCGTCCTCGATCACATGGAGCCTCGTATAAAGGTCCCCAAGGTCGTTTCTTGTCGCGAGGTTCCACTCATCGATGAGATACTTCATGCGGCGGTCGATATAACGCTCCATGTAGTCTAACCCCATCATAATCCCTCCAGTTTTTTGAGTTCTTTTTCAAGCCTGGCGCCCCTCTCCTCGAGAGTGGTCCGTTCCTTCTCCAGGTAATCGATCTGCTTGTGGATCCTGGTGAGACGCCGTTCGAGCTGCGTGAGATGGACGCTGCTGAGAAGTCCCCACTCTTCGATGATTGCAGGCAGGTTCTGGTCGAAGTAAAGGTCAAGGTCCTTGTCCATGGTCGGGAGTCTCTGGTCGATATAGCCAGGGATCTCCTTTATCGAGTCGAAGAAGGAATGCTTCCCGGCAGTCGCATCAGGTGTTTCATAGACGGTCATGCATGATCACCCCAGGCGGTCCTCTTCTTTTCTTATCTTCTCAATCATGTGGTCGAGTTTTGTCAGCTTGACTTTGCTCTCGAGCCTCTGTATCCGCTTCTCCACCGCGCTCTGCTGGGCAAAAATGTCGGTCTCAAGCATCATGTTCTCCTCCTCAAGGCTCCGGAGCTCCTCCTGCTTTGCAGGAGAGACGCGAAAGAATGGGTGGCCTTTCTGTTCCAGATCCGCCTTGATCAACTGGAGTTTCTCCTTCTCGATGTCGAGCTTTGCAATCCTGGTCTTCGTATACATGATCCGGATCTCGCGGATGATGAAGTAAAAGATGACCAGGCCGAGTATGATCAGGAGGATGGGGAATGATTGGTTGAAGGTCACCCAGATATCTGTCATCAGTCACCTCCCCTGTTCACAGGTCTTTGTCCTGCAGTTTCTTCTTCACTGACTCGGTGCCCTTCTCGATGGATCCTTTTGCAGCCGCCGCTCCTTCTTTGACCATGTCAGCAGCCTGGCCGGCTCCTTCCCTGACTTTCTCTGCGGCCTGGGCTGTTCCTTCCCTTACTTTCTCCGAAGCCTGCGGTACTCCCCCCTTAATCTTCTCTGCGGCCTGGCCGGCCCCTTCCCTGACCTTTCCTGCGGTATCTTCCGCCCCTTTCTTTACCCTGTCCACCAGGGGAGGCCTCTTTTTGACCGTCACAGTCGACCCCGGGGCAGCGCCGATGGCTGCAATATCCTGGGGGCTGAGGCGGATATGCCCTTCCTCGACCAGGGTGTCAGCGAAGACTGCGACAATGCCGGGTTTTTCCGCCCCTTCGACTGAGATCTCCACCTCGTCGCCTTCGTTGATATCCAGTTGCTTGAGATATCTCTCGTGCAACCTTGCGCGTCCCCTGCTTGGAAAAGCGCGTTCCTGAACCTTCAGTTTCACAAAATCCATATGACAGAAACTTGTGCTCACGAGTTATATATTTTGTTCTGATAGCGGTCGAAAAATGAAGCGATATTCCCACAGAATCGGAAATTATTCTCAATTCCAGGTATTTTGGAAAAATCTCACTCACCGTGATGAACCCAGTCCCCGCACATTGTGGATTTCCATTCTCTTGCCCGGTGTTTTCCCAAACAGAAACTAATTATCTCCTGCCCACTGAATCAATCACATGAGACCTGCAGTTTTTTTCCTCCTTTGCCTGCTCTTCCTTGCCGGAAGCGCACAGGCATATGTCCTCACAATATCCGCGCCTGCAGAGATCAGGGCAGGGGCACCGCTTGAGATCTCGGGGGCCACCACCTTTCCCGTGGGGACCCAGTTTGACCTGGTGATCTACCGGCTGCAGCCAACCACCCCCGAGGAAGTGGGAAGGAAGATCATCATCGTGGATGAGTCCAAATCTTTCCAGGAATCCTTTCCCACATCCGGCATGCGTTCGGGAGATTACAAGGTAGAGGCAAGGTTCCTGACGGATCCCGGGTCAAAACTCGGGTCAGATTCGGTCACCACGAGGGTCTTCCGGATCACGGACCGTTCTGGCGAGATCGTCCTGACTGTCCCTACGGATCAGGTGCTGGGAGAAGCGCTCCGCATAGAGGGGTATATCCCTAAGGCAGGAGTCACGACGATCACGCTGAAAGTCAGCGGGCCGCAGGGGGCGGTGCTCCCCCCGCAGGATATCCGGACCACCACCCGGACAGGAAAGGATGAAGGATATTTCTCGAGAACCATCCCGGTCGCAGAGCGGGGCAACTATTACGTGGACTTCTATGACGTCAGGGGATTCATGGCGACGGTGAAGTTCATGGTGGACATCCCCCCAGAGGTGACATCGATCGCATCTCCTGCGATCACCCTGCCTCCCGAAGAGACACCGCCCCCCACTGTCGCACCTGCACCCCTTGCAGGGTTCTGTGCAGCGTTGATTGGTGCAGGGGTGCTGGCACCTCGGATCCGTAAGAGGTGATCGAGGATACCCGGATTTTTTTTTCGGACCGTCCGCGCACACGCTTCCCTGCAGGTGCAACGCAGGGAGCAATTCCTGAAAGGGCAGGGAATTTTTATATGAAAATCGCATCCGCGATTTTCATTTTGTATGCGTGTATCTCGATGAGAATCATGTGGTTTTTTTAGAACCTGATGCAGAGGTGGGCCGTGTATACAGTATCCTCCCTGTCGGATAGGGATGCAGCATGCGTGCCATGCTGGCAGGGCATATCCCGCTCCAACCGGGGCACTCCCCACGGGGGGAGCTGAAATCCCTTAAAAAGGTTTTTTGAAAAATGGCAACACTCATCGAGGCGGTTGGCCTTGGAAGGAAAGAGAAATTTACGTTCCCGGGACATTGGTTTCCTGCAGCATTCCTCTCACTTCCGCCTTCTCCATACTGCCACTTCGTAAATGAAAAGAATGACTATGACAAGGCATCCTCCAATGAAGAACGCGAGGACCAGGTCAGGTGCGATTCCCTGCGCCAGGACGTCGGCTGCAGGTGAAGGCTCGGACATGATGCCGATCGCTTTCTCCTCCTGGAACCTTGCGACATCCTCGCCTCCCATCCCCGCAGGAGCAGTCATGATCGGCAGCATCGCATATCCCGCGATGGAGGCAAGGACGATAATCCCAAAGAGGGTGGCATACTTGAGGAGGATGGACCTGATGTTCTGTACCCTCGGCGCGACGATGAGAAGCTGGTCCTTGATGCCATAGACTTTTATCTGCCTCCCCTTCACGCTGTAGCGTGTCTCACGGACCTCGAGGAGGCCCGCATCAAGGAGGTTCTCAAGGTGATACTTCACGGTTCCCATGGGCATGGAAAGCGCCGATGCAAGGTCTCCGGCGGTCTTTGGCCTTTCCTGGAGCGCGTGGAGGATATCATTTGCAGACTGGCTGGCGATCGCCTTGCCGATCTTCTGGGCCCGCTCGTCGCCAGGCTGGAGCACGACTACCTCACCTGCCGGAACCCCTTGTTCCTTTTCCCCTGCTTCGTCGTGAAGAGTGTCCATCTGTTGCACCTCTCCTGCGGGGTTAGCCCCGCAGGGCCTCAAGGATCCGTTCCCTTCCCACCCTCAGGGCAAGGTCGACCTTCTGCACGTCAGGGCCGCCTCCCTGGGCCATGGTCCTTGAGCCTCCACCCTTGCCGCCAAGGAGCGAGCAGACCTGGCCGATGATCTCGCCGGCATTCACTTTCTCGTGACCAGACATCAGCAGGACAGTTGCGGGGTCGGAGCCGCTTGCAAGCAGAGCGATCCCTCCCTTTTCTGAGACACTCCCGCCAATTGCCGCCAGCTCCTTGCTGGAAAGGTCGATCTGCCGCACGAGAAGGAGAGTGCCGTTGATCGTTTCCGGGGTGAGGTCTTTCATCTCCAGTTCCACGATCCTCTGGCGGAGGCGTTCGATCTCCTTCTTCTGGCCCTTCCACTCAGAGAAGAACCGGTTTACGGTTGCAGGCAGGTTCTCGTACTGGACGGAGAGTACCTCTGCGGCCTGGGCCATCAGGGATTCCATGCGGTGCACGTATTCTACGGCGGCCAGCCCCGCTGCAAACTCGAGGCGTTCGATCCCATCCTGGATGTGTTCAACCCTGATAACCTTGACAAACCCTATATCACCTGTGCTCCTGCAGTGCGTGCCCGCGCATGCCTCGACATCCCCTCCGACCTGCACGATGCGGATCTCGCGTCCCGGCGGGACACCTCCCTGGTAAAGGGCAAACCCGTAGAGCTGCTCGGCCCGGGTCCGGTCAAGGTGCTTGACGTCGATCACCTGGTCGGCCATGACCATCCGGTTCACCGCGATCTCGATCTTCTTCAGCTCATCGGGGGTGATATGCGCGTAGTGGCGGATATCGAGCCTGGAGCTCTCAAGGCCTTTCTGAGCCCCTGCCTGGTGGATGTGCGCACCGAGGACCTCCTTTGCGGCGTGGAGAAGGAGATGCGTTGCGGTATGGTGGCGCATGAGGGACCAGCGTCGTTCCTCATCGACAATCCCCTTGACACGGTCACCCCTCCGAAGCGTCCCGCCTGTCACGTGATGCACGATCACGTCCCCCACTTTCCTGACATCGTCAACCCTGACCATGTTCTCTGCCGTCATCAGCATCCCGCTGTCAGGGGGCTGGCCTCCTCCCTCGGGGTAGAAGAGCGTCTGGTCCATCACCACGTACCCGTCGAAGAAGTCGATGACCATCGCATCGAACTCCATGTCGCAGGGCTGCTCGTAGAAGAGTTTCCTTGTTGCCGGAAGCGCGGTGATGCGGTCCCGGTAACGGGCGAAGGGGTCCTCTTCCAGGACGGCGCCGGATTCGGAGTGCATGTCCGCGATAAGGGAGTAGAAGTTGTCGGGAAGGTCCACGACCGCACCCTCCTTGAGTGCCACGTCCCGCACGATCTCGGGGGGTATCCCGTGTGAATCGTAGAGGGTGATCACCTCTTTCAAGGGGACCCTCTCCCGCTTGTTCTTGTAGGTTCGGGCGATCCTCTGGACGATCTTGGTTCCCCGCTCCATCGTGGCATTGCTCTTCTCCACCTCGCGCTCCACGATCTCGCGCACGATGAACATGTCCTGCTCAAAGGACGAGGTTCCCACTATTCTCATCTGCTGCTCGATGAGATCTGCCAGGGGTTCCTTTATCCCGAGGTCGTTCATCATCCGGAGCGTCCTGCGCAGCACCAGCCGGACGAGGTACCCCTCCCTCACGTTGGAGGGCACGATGCAGTCGCCAAGCATGTAGGCGAGGCAGCGTGTATGATCGACGATTGCGTATACTTTCTCGATGGGGGCGATCATCCTGTCAAGCCGCTCAATGGGCACATCGATCGCGGTGGCGACCTTCTTTCGCAACTGGTAAAGGTTGGTCCCCGAGATGTCCATCACTCCCGCGAACCTGGCGTTCAGTGAGAGGATCTTCGTATATTCCTTGTCCTCGAGCGCATGGGCGAGGCCTGCGGCTTCCATCACCCTGCTGACCATCTCTGGGAAGACCGCATCGTAGATGGTGGGTGATCCTCGTGAGGCCCAAACGAACCGCTCCAGGCCGTATCCCGTGTCCACGATCCAGTTGGACATGGGATAGTAGGGCTCTCCCGCCAGGTCGATCCCGGGTTTGCCGGTCTTTTGCCTCCCGAGGTTCATGAAGACCAGCGTCGCGACCTCGAGCCCCCCAATCAGCACCTCCAGGCTTGGGCCTGCGTTTCCCCCGCCGATCCATGGGTGCTCCTTGTATGTCACGCGGGAGAGATCCCCGCCAATAGAAGAGAGAAACTGCTCGCAGAGTTCCAGGGTGCGCTCCTTCCAGTAGATCTCCTCGACATCAGAGTTGAACGCGTGGTGGGCCATCATCTCAAAGAGCGTGAGGTGCCGCCCGGAGCGGCCAACCGAGTCGAGGTCGTTTAACCTGATACAGGGCTGCGATATGGTCAGCGGGTTTGCAGGAGGAGGCACGATCCCGCCGGTCACCCATGGCTGAAAATCGGCAATCGAGGCGATAGTGAGGTATATATCGTCCCGCCAGCGTGCTGCGACAGGATAGCGGTTTATTCTGGTATGGCCGTTTTTTTCGAAGAAGGAGAGGTATGCCTCCCTCATCTCGTCCACGGTATGGCGCCTGAAGATCGGAGCCCCGATAAAATTGTACGTTTCACAGGGAGCATCGCCACAGATCCCGGCGTCGGGGTCCCTTGTCCAGAATGCCGACCCGCACCTGGTGCATATCTTCCGGGTGAGCCCGTGAGTCTTAAAATATTCGAGCTGGTATTCCTCTTCGAGCATAAAACCCTCGTCTTCCCAATTTATTCGGGTTTTCACGATAAAAATTGTTGGATTCCACTCCTTCAGAGGTCCCAGATGTCCTGGTACCAGTCGTCGCGTGCGTCGTATCCCCCGCACGCCGCCGCGAGGCGTGCCGCGAGGAGGTGCCAGCAGCACTTCCCGCGGAAGAGAAAGTCATGGCAGGTGCAGAAGTCTTCCTCGACTATGTACTCCTGTGAACTGCCTGCGACGACGACGAAATCCCGGTATCTCCTGACCTTCCCGCTCCTGTACGCGTCGAGGGCTTTCTGGCCACGGTCACCGTAGATGCAGATGAACTCGTGGAGGAGCCGTGGGGAGAGGCACTTTTCCCCAGTTAACAACTTCCAGAACTCTCCGGGGTCCATGTCTGCAGCTGAGGGATATCCTCGATATAGGTCCAGCCCATCCTCTCCGCCAGCACTCTCATGGCAGGGGCTTCCAAAGCATAGTGGGTCGCTTCCAGGAGGGGAATAGGGGAGCTGCGGGCGACCGAGTGCCGCAACTCCGCGGAGAGGAAGGATCCTGCCCCCGCATCCGCCGCTTCGCGTATGAGTTCGTATGAAAACCCTGACCCCCCCACGACTGCAAGCGTCCCCGGCAGGTGTGGGCAGTTCCACGTCCGCAGCGGGCAGTTCAGCCTGTCGGAGATCTCCTGGATCCCTATCTCACATTCCCCGACGACACCAAGGGAGAGCGGGAGAGTATTCTCCAATCCGAGGAGGTCTGCGAGGACATCGTTTACACCCCCCGGAGCACGGTCGTAGTTTGTATGCAGCACGTAGATGTTCATCCCGGAGGCGATTGCCTCCCGCAGCAGTGAAGCGAGGGGCCCGCGAAACGCGGTGACGGGAGTCCAGAGGGGCGTGTGATGCACGACGAGCATATCGGCTCGCGCTGAGACTGCCCGGCCGACAGTCTCCGGTGTTGCATCGAGCGCACAGCAGATCTGTTCAAGATCCTGGGTCCCCTCTACGACAAGGCCGATCTTCTCTGAGTCCCACTCATCCGCAAGTTCAGGCGGTGCCAGTGCCTCCATTATACGGATGAACTCCCCGATCTCCATGACAGGTATATCGGTGTGCGGGCTTATTAAAGATATATTACTGTGGATAATACGAAACATCTATAAATATTCTTTATAGAATATTGAGGTATGAAGAAGACCATCCACCAGATCAACAAGCGGATTCTCGACGGGAATGCCAGGGTGGTCACCGCAGAAGAGATGCCTGCCCTCGTTGCCGAGCTCGGAGAGGAAGGCGCCCTCGCCGAGGTGGACGTGGTGACTACCGGAACATTCGGCGCCATGTGCTCGTCCGGGGGATTTTTCAACTTCGGGCATGCGGATCCCCCTATACGGATGGAGCGGGTCTGGTTGAACGATGTTGAAGCATACGCGGGGCTTGCCGCAGTCGATGCATACCTGGGCGCCACGCAGCAGTCCACCACGCGGGAAGAGAATTACGGGGGTGCCCATGTGATCGAGGACTTCATCGCCGGAAAAGCCGTAGAACTCCGGGCCATATCCCGGGGCACGGACTGCTACCCCCGGCGGACGATCACCACCGATCTCCTCCTCGACAACCTCAACCAGGCGATCATGTGCAACCCCCGGAACGGGTACCAGCGTTACAACGCGGCCAGCAACTCTACCGACCGGGTTCTTCATACCTACATGGGGATGCTCCTCCCAGGGTGCGGCAACGTGACCTATTCCGGGGCAGGTCTCCTCAATCCCATCTCGAACGATCCCCATTTCAGGGTCATCGGATCAGGGGTGCCGTGTCTTCTCGGCGGGGCTCCGGGGATGGTTATTGGCGAGGGTACCCAGGCATCACCTGCCGCGGGGTTTGGGACCCTTATGGTCACAGGCGACATGAAACAGATGGACACGGAGTTTATCAGGGCAGCGACGATGACAGGCTACGGTGTGACGCTGTACGTGGGGCTCGGCATCCCCATTCCCGTACTCGATATCGAGACGGTAAGAAGCACCGCCGTAAGAGATGAGGAGATATGGGTGGATATCATCGATTACGGGGTTCCTTCGCGGGACCGTCCGTCCATTGGGAAGGTGAACTATGCAATGCTCAGGGCAGGCCACCTGGAGATCAACGGCGAGGAGGTGCGGACCTCATCGCTTTCCAGCCTACGCAGGGCGAGAAGGGTTGCATCTGACCTGAAAAAGCGGGTAGAATCCGGAAAGATGACCGTCTGCCTGCCGACGCGAAGGATCGATCCAGCCAGGAGAGCGGGGCCGATGAGAGAGACCGCGCAGGGCCCGAGGGTGCTTGAGATCATGGATCGCAGGGTGATCACTATCTCCGAGGAAGAGCCAATAAGGGGCGCTGCGAAAAAACTCCTGAAAGGTGAGACCAACCACCTCCCGGTGATCAACGGCGAGGGGGTCCTCGTAGGAATCGTCACCACCTACGACGTATCGAAAGCCGTTGTGAACCCAGAGAAGATATCCCATGTCAAGGACATCATGCGCCGCAGGGTGATCACCACCACAGCGGACGAACCGGTGGATATCGCGGTCAGGAAACTTGAGAAACACAACATCAGCGCCCTCCCGGTGGTCGACAGGGAGTACCGCGTCGTGGGGATGCTCACTGCAATGGACCTCGGGAAGCTCTTTGGCGGGAGGTGGCTGAAATGAAACTTCTGGTCACCTTCTCGCGAAAGGAAGGAAAAAAGCCCATTATTGCCCAGGTAGTGCGGGACACGGGAGTGCTCGTGAACGTGGAGCGGGCCCTCATCGATTCATCGGAAGGGGAGGCCCTCATCGACATTCCGGACGAGTCCTGCCGGATCGTCAAGGAAAAGCTTGCAGACCTCGGTGCCTCGGTGCGCATCCTCGAAGAGGAGATCAGCCTCGAAGAGAACGAGTGCGTGGACTGCGGCGCATGCATCAGCATATGCCCGCAGGAGGTCTTCTCGTTTGATGAAGAGTTCCGCCTCCGCGTGGACGCAAAACGCTGCGTGCTCTGCGGAAGGTGTATCGAGATCTGCCCTCACCGAGCCCTTTCACGCAGGATCGAGAGTTGACACTCCCTGGGAGTGCGGTGGGGCTCTCTCCCCTGCATCGGGGATTCATGCCCGGTGGAGAGGCTTAAGTCAGGGGGAGAGCCCTGCGAGCATCGGCAAGCGTCGAAAACCGCGCCCCATATGGTGACGCCCCGATGATCTCCACGAGCTCATCGAGGGAGAGAGGCACGTATCCCACCATCTCTGCGCTGACGTTCACCCTCCTTTTCTCCATGTTGAGGAACGGGAACTCTCCCGGCTGGTTGTTGTGCAGGTGGCCATGGATTATAAACCCGGGGTAATCCGGTGGTGCATCCGCGGGGTCATGCACCATCAGGAATCGCTGGCCCTTCCAGCATACCTCGATGCTCATCCTGGTGTGCGCAAGCCCCGTATCATGGTTGCCGGCCACGCGATGGATCACCCCCGCAAGGAGGGGGAGGTAGTCTGCAGCACGTCGTGTGTTCCGGCCGTACGCGAGATCGCCCAGGAAATAGACCGTATCGGTGGGTTTTACCCGGAAGTTCCAGTTGCGGATGAGCACATCGTCCATTGCCGCAGCATCCGGGAAGGGTCGGGAGGTATAGGTGATGATATTTTCATGACCGAGGTGCAGGTCAGAGATGACGAATGCAGCCGCCTCCCTGTAAAAGTGCGGTCGATCGAGCTGGAATCCCATCCTCTTGCGGAACGCTTCCAGGGTCTTTATTTCTTCGCCTTTTCCGAACGCCTTCCCGCGGCCAATCCACCGGTTCATGGGAAAGTCAAATACCTTCCAGAGCGCTCCCCTCCGGATCACTGAAAGGCGAAACGACTCAATGGTTGTCCCTTCCAGCCGCCCTATCCCTTCTGCGCCTCGCGTACCGGCAGGGGTCGTCTCAAGGAAGTCGAGGATTTTTCTGGCCCTTCCCTCGCGCAACCCAAACCCTACGCTCACGTGAAAGATCCGCTGGCCCGGGCGCTGGTCGATCCAGGTGCAGGAACGGGTGTAGGGGAGCAGGTTTTCCCTGATGCGTGCAGCGATCCGGCAGAGGTGTTCGTCGGGGACAGCCCTGACAACCGCCGCAAAACCTCTCATTCCCCGGAGAAGCAGGGGATCGCCGAGTCTCGCAGTGCATGACGGGACACTCACCCGGGAAAGGGGAAGAATCTGGCGGAGTAGTAATTCCGGATCGCAGCCATTTACCAGCGTGAATGGTCCAAAGAGCGTGATATGGGGGTCATGCCGTTCCCTGCGCGATAGTGTGAACTTTTCTGCCAGGCGCAAGAGACTCTCCCTCGCGAAAAGGCTGTTCACCTGCACTGTCACCAGGTATGTCGGCGGGTGATGGTCTCCGGTCATACGCCTGCGGTGGCCGCAGCGGCTCTGGCGCGCCATGGAAGTCTCCAAAAGATCGCTTGCGTGGTGCCTATAAATAAGTGCGTACCTCCCGGGCGGCGAACCTGCCATTTTTTCAGATTGAGAGGATCTATTCTCTCTTATGATCAGGCGGCGGTTCCATTTCCGCGAGACGATTGCCACAATCCTTGCAGATGATGAGAACCACGTGAACGACGCCCGGGATGGGTTGATGCGGGCACGGCACGAACTCGAGCACCATATTGCCCAGGATCCGTTTTTTGCGACTACCATGGAGCCATACGCAGGTCAGTCGGACAGCACGGTCGCCAGGAGGATGATCGCCGCGGCGCTCTCTGCAGGTGTGGGTCCAATGGCCGCGGTGGCAGGGGCGATCGCATGGGCCGGCGTGGAATCGATGGCCGCGGGCGGGGCATCCCTCGGGGTGATTGACAACGGGGGGGACATTGTCCTGATCTCGGACCGCGTACTTCGCGTCGGTGTTCATGCCGGAAGATCGCCATACAGCGACCGTTTTGCCTTTGAGATCCCTCCACAAAAGGAGATCCTCGGAATCTGCACTTCATCTGCAACAGTCGGGCATTCCCTCTCGCTCGGCACTGCTGATGCGGTCTGTGTCTTCTCACCCGATCCTGCCCTTGCGGATGCCTGGGCGACTGCCATCTGCAACACCATTACACCGGATGACACCCGCATCATCGACAGGGTTCCCTGGGAGGAAGTAAACGGTGTCTATGTCGTTGCGGGTGAGTGGACTTCCTCGTTTGGCAGTCTGCCACCCCTGATCAGGGCGAGAGTGGATCGTGACCTGGTGACGGGTGGTCCCTGGTGAGGATCAAAAAGACTACGTGATGTTCTTTGAGATATACGCAATACGGGGAATGCTGTCATGGGAACCAGACTCCCTGCAGGAAAGACCGGCTTAGAGGTTACAAAGGGTGCTCCCGTTAGGGATGCAAAGAGGGGTAATGGACAGGACAATACTGGTAGTCGACGATAACCGGAGGATCGTCGATTTTCTCGAGACCGTGCTTGAGATGGAGGGATATATCGTGCATGCGGCCTACAGCGGCGCAGAATGCCTAGCCTACCTCGAAAGGGAGAAGCCCGGGCTCATTCTTCTCGATATCGTCATGTCGCCAATGGACGGATGGACGGTCCTCGAGCGGATACGGGAGAGGCTTGGGATGAAGAAAGTCCGGGTCATCATGCTGACCGCAAAGCACCCGACAAGCAAGGAGGCGGAGAAGTACGCTCCGCTCGTCGACGGGTACATTCTCAAGCCCTTCGATCTCCGCAGCCTCAAGGAGAGCATCAGGACGGCCTTCCTCGAACAGGAACACCTCTCCGGCATCGTTCATGAAGCCTACGAGAAGGGAACCGAGAGGAGTTTTCTTGAGGAATACTGCAGGTTATCCCGGATAGTCAATGCGCAGGAAGCATTTTTTCAGCTCTTTGAACAGGAACAGGGCATAATGAAGGAGAGAGAGGTGACCCCCGAGGCGATCCAGCTTGCCAGGATGAAGGGGATCATCCAGGAGGTGATCGGCATCCCGGGTTCGGGAGAATAAGCGCGCGCGGCCTGTGGAGAGCCCCCGATCCCCCCGCGCGCAACCCCAGTCTGCCCAATGTTGGCTAGAGCGCATCATCGATAAAACGGAGTGCCCTGTGGTACGCGTCTTTTCCCCGGTAGTTCACGAGGAACTGTTCGCCGTCACTGACACTTATCACCGGCCTTTCGTCCTCTACCCGGAAGATGATCTCCAGGAGTTCGAGCTCCGCCATCATCACACCCTGTACAAGCGCTGATGCCGGCTGCAGGATAAGCCTCTCCCTCTCCAGGTCACCAGGGGCCTCGCGGAAAAAGTAATAATAGACCTGGTATGCGTTCAGGAAGTCGGATAGGAGCAGCTCCCGGCGGATGGCGGCATCAATTGAATCGAGCTCCCTGGCGAGGAGTGACTCGTCTTCGTCGGACCTCTCGAGGAGATGCTCCGCGATCCCTGCAAGCTCCCTGTAGGTGGGAACCTTCTCCCGGTCTTGCATATCCAGGGATGGAGCCGGGGCTGCTTTATAATTAGTGAATCGGTATCGCACACCCTGCCCCCGCACGCAAAAAAATGGGCAGGTGTTCCCGGGAGAATGCCGGTCAAAGTCCCAGAATAAGCGGCTTGCCCGCGCCTTATGCGGGAGATACATGCATGAGCATTATCTCCTCTTTTCTCCATACCTTACGCACGCGACAGGAGATGAAGGAAGAAGAGCTGGACTGGCAGGTTTACCACCTGCTCGTGGAGGATGCGGACAGGGAAGCAGGGGTTCTTGCGGGACTCCTGGGGTGTTCTCCGGATGATATACAGAGGTCCATGAAGCGGCTGGAGAGCGCCATGCTCCTTGAATGCACGCCCGGCGGCGTCCGCACCCTCTCTGTCCAGGAGATGATGCTTCGTTGCCAGGCGCGCTACGACAGGGACTGCCCATTCTCGATCGAGGGAGGAGTCATCCGTCTGAGATCAGGCAGTGAGGAGAAGGATGACTGAGGTCTTCGTACTCCGGATCGGCCACCGGCCGGAACGCGACCAGAGGGTGACCACCCACGTCGGGCTGACCGCACGGGCGCTCGGAGCCCGGGGGATGTACCTTGCATCACGGGACTCGGGGGTGGTGGAGAGCATTCGCGATGTGGTATCGAGGTGGGGAGGGGATTTTACTGTCGAGGACCAGGTCTCCTGGAAGAGGTGCATCAGGGACTGGAAGGCCACGGGAGGGTGCGTGGTACACCTCACAATGTACGGTGAGGGGATAAGGAGCAACGAGGGGGCGTTGAGGGGATGCGACCGCATCCTTGTGGTCGTCGGCGCGGAGAAAGTTCCGGGAGAGATGTATGGGATGGCCGATTACAACATCTCGGTAACCGGGCAGCCCCACTCAGAGATCGGAAGCCTCGCGGTATTCCTTGACCGCCTGTTCCAGGGCAACGAACTCGAAAGGGAATTTCCCGGGGCAAGAATACGGGTCGTTCCTTCGCCTGACGGGAAGGTTACCGAGGACCGATGAACGGCGCGGTGCTTGTCTGTGGTTTTGCCACCCGGCACGTTGCCAGGTCTGCCCATACGGCAGGGTGCACGGTCTATGCGGTGGATCACTTCTGCGACCAGGACCTCTCCTGGTATACCGCTGACAGGGAGCGGTTCGACGATCTCGCAGATATTCCTGGTGCGATCCAGGAGATCTGCAGCCGCCACGAGGTGGAGTGGCTGGTCCCCACCTCAGGCGCAGAAATGCTCCCCGCGAGGGTCCCTGTCCTTGGGACCTCTCCAGACAGGGCCGCCAGGTTCATGGATAAGCTCCTCACGCAGGAGTTTTTTGAATCGCTCTCTATCCCCGCCCCCAGGATCCTCGGGCCGGGCCAGTATCCTGCAATGATAAAGCCAAGGACGGGGTCCGGAGGGTGGCGGAACACGGTGGTCCACAACGACGGGGAACTGGCATCATGGCTCGATGCCTTTGAGCACCAGCCGTTCCTATCGCAGGAACTGGTGTCAGGGGTTGCCGCCTCGGTATGCTGCGTTGCCGATGGGATTGGCCAAGCTCGGGCGATCGCCGCGAACCGTCAGATCCTCCGCGAGGAAGAGGGCCTTCATTTCGGGTTCTCGGGATCGGTAACCCCGATTGATCATCCCGGTGTCCACTACATGATGCAGACTGCCGAGAGGATTGCGGCCGTATCTGGCTGCAGGGGCACCCTCGGGATCGACTTTGTTATCGGAGATGAGCCCTGGGCAATCGAGGTGAATCCACGGTTCCAGGCCACCCTTGATACGGTCGAGGCCGCGACTGGCCAAAACCTCTTCTCACTCCATGCCCGGGCGTGCATTGGAGAACTCCCCTCCCGCCGGCCTTTCCATTCAGGGTATGCGGCACGCAGAATCCTCTTCGCGGACCGGGACATAGTGGTGAACCATGATCTCTCTTCCCTCTCGCCTGCAGTGGCGGACATCCCCTGGCCGGGGACTTATTTTGAGGAAGGGCAGGCGGTGGTCAGCGTGTATGGCTGGGGCAGGTGCGTGGATGACGCCATGGATATGCTGGATACACATATGAAGAGGGTCCGACAATATATGGGTTGATTGCCCTATGGATGAGATCCTCGCAAATACCCCGGTACGTGCATACCTCGCCCGGCTGATAGGAGAGGAGGGGATATCTCTCCTGGAGAGTTTCCCCCGGGAGGGCGAGTACTCCGACGAGGAGCTGGCCGCCCAGACCGGGATCAATTTAAACTCGGTCAGGCACACCCTCTACACCCTCTATGAGAAACGGCTCGCCGAGTACCGCAGGATCAAGAACAACGAAACGGGATGGCTCACGTACCTGTGGCACCTGCGTATTGACAGGGTATACGACGTGATCGCCGAGG
This sequence comes from uncultured Methanolinea sp., assembly GCA_964598545.1. Classification (GTDB taxonomy): domain Archaea; phylum Halobacteriota; class Methanomicrobia; order Methanomicrobiales; family Methanospirillaceae; genus Methanolinea_A. Next base: position 51,783 of record CAZRCH010000004.1, read on the forward strand.
ACATGGAGGCGATACTGGAGAAGCTCGAAGCAAGGGAGAAGTTCGAGGAGGAGAACGACTTCTACATCTGCAAGTCGTGCGGGTTCATGTTCACGTTCAGCCAGGCGATGGACTGCCAGTTCCAGTGCCCCTCATGTGATATGGGCCTTGAGCACTTTGATAACGAGATCCTCCTGCGGGCATTGAAGCGGCGGATCAGGAGCATGAAAGAGTCCCTTGGGCATGCATGATTCGGGAGAGCAGTGGGAGGCTCTGCTCAGGGAAGCCGGCTGCAGCAGGAGGGTGATCGCACACTGCAGATCTGTCCATGACCTGGCAGTCGAGTACTGGCATGGGGATATCATGGACCGGGAAGTCCTGGAAGCGGGCGCATTCCTCCATGATATCGGGAGGGGTATCACTCATGGCCTTTGCCATGCCCAGTCCGGAGCAGATCTCTGCCGCCGCAAGGGATTGCCAGAGAGTGTTGCGAGGGTGGTCGAGCGCCATATTGGTGCCGGGCTCACCGCGGATGAGTGCACGCTTCTTCGGCTCCTCCCCATCAGTTGCATGCCACTCACCCCAGAGGAGCGCGTGGTCGCACATGCGGACAACAGGGTGGCGGGAACACGCATTATCTCCCTGGAAGAGAGGATGATGCGTGCAACACACCTCCCGAAAAGGCTGAAACGGCGACTTTACCGTCTCTGGCTGGAGATGGAGATGTTCAGGCAGAGCCCTGGAACATGACCTGGCGCACCTGGGGGAGGCGCCGGATCCCCTCTATCACTGCGGGGGGAAAGTCCCCATCGATGATCACAACAAGCCTCGGCTCTTCCGAGAGGACAGGGTCTGTCACATAGATCTGTCGTATTGAGAGCCCTTCTTCCGCTATGACCTTTACTGCTGCGCTGACAATGCCTTTCTCACTCGCATCTTTTGGGAATATGGTCATCACCGACAGGCCCAGGTGCCCCGCCACGCGCGAGAGGTCAGGTGCGACCCGCATATGCATGAATATGCTGCGGTGAAGGGGGAGAGAGAGTATTCGCTGCGCGGTGGTATCCACCACTCTTCGATCTGTATCGAGTGCCTTTGCCACCTGTGTTGCGGGTATCTCTATCCCATTGCAGGTGACCCTGCCGTCTGCATTGATACCGAAACCGTTTTCGAGAAGGAACCGCAGGACCCGGGTCTGCGAGGGGGAATCAGCAAATTCCCCTATGATCTCCGACCACATAGTGAAGATCTGCACCCTTGTAATAAATATACATCCCTGGTCAGATCTGGGCAATGACGATTGATGGAGATCACCAGCTGCATGAGAGGCCGGAGGATACGCCCTCCCCTGCGTCCCCTGATATGGATAACCTTATTTCGAAGCGGCATCCAAGTAATATGGCACGGAGCGAGGGTTGCCGAGCCAGGTCAAAGGCGCCAGCTTGAGGGGCTGGTCTCGCAGGAGTTCTTGGGTTCAAATCCCATCCCTCGCATTTCAAACCTGATTGTCTTTTCTCCGGATATTTCCGCCTCCCCGCGGGGCAGCAGTGACATGACGCCAGTATTCGATGAATACTTACCTGTGATGCAGGATTGCCCGCGAAATTTTCACTCACTTCGGAAGAATGAATGCCCTTTTGTCAGGATGCCATGTATAATATCCCACGGAACTGACTGAACCATCATGGGAGACTTTGATCCTAAAAAACATATTGCCGAAGAGGCTGGCTATGATGCCAAGGATAATTACGTGCGCGGGCTCAAGATGCCCGAGACAAGGTTCAAGAACATGGTGCACAATCATCCTCCGGATGAGCAGAAGAGCATGAGAACGCAGGTTGACGAGGCCGAAGCCGCGGGGCTTCGCAACTACCAGGTCAGGCATTCGAGAGGATTCTACACCATTGAGAACGGAATCGTGGTGGGAAGCGGAAGGGGCTGACTTCCCCTCTGCGCCCTTTTTTCAAACGTCAATTTGTTCTTCCATTTTTTTTGGATGAAACAGTCCCGACCAGGAAATTCCGTTGCATTTTGCCGGATATTGCACTGGTATTGTGCCGGAAAAAATTTGGAACTCTCAAAAATAAAGATCAGATCTGAGAGGAACAACTTCAGTCTTTTCTCCTGATGCGGTTTCCTGACAGGAGACCCGCGATCGCCAGCGCAACCAGGGCATAGGAAATCCTGAGTGGAGTGGTAGGCGTCGGCGCGGGCGTCGGTTTAGCGGTTGTGGGAACGGTGGTCGGCGTGTCGGTCACTTCGGTTGGCACCTGCGTCGGCACCGCAGTGGTGGGCGTGGCCTCGACAGGAACATAGGTCACGAGTTCCACGTTATCGATATACCCTTCAGAGAATGGCCCGAATGAATAATCTCCCCTCGTCGTGATGGCGAGGCGGTCCATGAAGAATAGGTCCTTGCCGACAGAGACGTAATACCCCCACAGGAGGTCGCCAGTCTCCTTTTCGGTCACTTTGATGTCAGCGTTCCCCAGTTCCTTGTTGTACCGGACCGTGACGTGGTAGGTGACATTATTCTCAAACTCGACGGTCTGGCACCCGGGGAGATTCCCGCAGTAGGAGGCATAATAACTTGTCGTCTCCCGGAGCTGGTTGTTCTGGTCTATCACCCGGAATGTTAAGAGCCGGCCGTATTTCCCGTTCTCAAAGATGGAGAGGACATTGGTACCCCTTGTAAAGTCCATCTCTGAACTTATCATGCCAAAACGAAATGCGCTGTCCTTCTGGGAGGTGAGAATGATCACGTCGTAATCGAGCGTGAACGACTGCCCATTATACTTTACCGGGACAAACGCATACCCGTTGGTTCCTCCCTCTGCCTTGAAGTGATACATCTCAAGGGATGGGTCCCAGTAGTTCCGGGTTGGGCTGTTGGTGGTCCATCCCGGGTTCTGGGAGAAATCTGACTGATATAGTATTGCCTGCTGCGTCGTCTCTGCCGCCAGGGAAGGGAGGGTAAACCCCACACCGCAGGTGAGCAGCAGAAGGAGCATTAAAATTCTAATTCCTGTCATGATACATCTCATCTTCAAACCGTCCCCATCTGCGTTCCTGTTCGTGACCGGCCAGGGGTGTCCGGTCCCGCGGTGAAAGGATACGGGGCACGTGGTCCCGGACAGGATCAGGTTGTAATTGAATTTTGGCCTTGATCTCTATAACAATTTCGAAATCCAGGCTGACATGGCAGGGGGATGCATCTCCTTCACTTCCCCATCCAGACACCCGCTGCTCCCGGATATTCCAGGATCCGGGAGAAAAAGCGATATAGTTTATTATTCCTGGTACACATGGAGTACAAGGGGCTAAATTTTTCCGTGTTCACGCATACTGCGGGTGAACGGGGGTACTGATGGACGGCCAGATATACTACAACCGCGGGATTGCCTTTCATAAGAAGGGGATGTTTGACGAGGCGGTCTCTGATTATAGCCGTTCCATCGAGATCAATCCGGCAGATTCGGAGGCGCATCACAACCGTGGGGTCGCGAAAGCCGGGAAGCGGGATTATACGGGTGCAATAGAGGACTACAACTCTGCCATCAGGCTCAATCCTCACTTCACCGAGGCATATTACAACCGGGGCGTGGCGTACTCTCTCCTGGGCCGGCCGGAAGAGGCTATTGCGGAATTTTCCACCGCACTTGAGACTGATCCGAATTTCATCGAGGCATATTATAACAGGGGCCTCGAGTATGCGCACATCGGAGAGGATGACCTTGCGCTCGCAGATTTCTCGCGGGCACTGGAACTCGACCATGAATACGTCGCTGCATACAACAACCGGGGCGTGATTTTCGGCCGGAAAGGCATGCACAGGGAGGCGATCGCGGATTATACCAGGGCGCTTGAGATAAACCCGCAATTCATCGAGACGCTCTTTAACCGGGGTATCGAATACTCGCGCATGGGCCGACTGCAGGACGCGGCAGATGACTATACCCGCGCACTGGAGATCGACCCCGGAAACCCTGACATCCTTTACAACCGGGGCATTGCACTCGGGAAAAATGGGCAGGCAGAAGGGGCAATCGCGGATTACCTTGCCTGCCTTGAGAAGAATCCCCGGTTTGCAGAGGCATACAACAACCTGGGCGTCGAATACAGCAGGCTGGGCCTCTTTGATACATCACTTGAGCACTATGCAAAGGCCATCTCGATCAATCCGCGGTTCGTGGAGGCATACAACAATCGAGGGGTGCTGTACAACCGCATGGGAAGATACGACGAGGCGATCGCGGATTTCTCACATGCCATCGTGATCTTCGACCAGGCTCCTCCCGATATCAACCCCGGAGAGGAGGGCATCTCTCCGCATGTCGATATGCAGGACCATGAGCCTGCACCAGGGCCGATCTTTGGGCGGGTCAGTGAGCAGGTCCCCAAAGAATCGCCAGAACCTGTCACCGAATCCGCCGCCGGAGCAGTCTCTGAACCTGCCGGCGTGACCACTGCCGCGGATTACCCTGCCGGAGGAGAAACGGTCCACAGCGGGATCGGGGGCGATGTCCAGGACCCCGCTATACTTGAGCTCACCCGGGAGATCACCCATGTCCCCGATGACCCGGAACTCTACAACAGGAGAGGCATGGAATATTCCCGCATGGGTTCTTCTGCGCATGCCATCGATGACTTTACGCGCGCCATCGAGATAGACCCCGGCTACATCGAGGCGTATTACAACCGGGGGAACGAGTACGACCGCATTGGCAGAATTGAAGACGCTATTGACGATTATACCCGTGCCTTGAAGATCAATCCCCAGTATGCCGATGCCTGTTTCCGGCGGGGGAACGAGTACCAGAAGTCCGGGCTTTCAGACAAGGCAATATCAGAGTATACGAAGGCCCTTGAGATCAATCCCGGGTACGCAGATGCACTCTACAGGAGAGGAAGGGAATTCTCCCGTATCGGCCTCTCCGATATGGCAATCAGGGACTTTTCACGTGCGCTCGAGATCCGTCCCGGATATGTCCAGGGCCTGCTGTGCCGCGGGATGGAGTATGCAAGGAAGGGTTTTTCTGAAAAGGCGGTTGCCGATTACACAGCTGTCATATCCATCGACCCTTCGCAGAAAGAGGCTTACCTGCGCAGGGCGCTGGAGTACCTGAACGCGGAGAGAATTGACGAGGCGATCGCCGATCTCTCCCTTGCCATCGCAAAAGATCCTGAATGGGCAGACGCATACCTCGTTCGGGCCCGTGCGCACCGGCAGGCAGGTAAGCGCGAGGAAGCGATCCAGGATTCCACAAGGGTCATCCAGATCAGTCCGCTGAATGCGCAGGCGTACCTCCAGCGGGGCATGGACTATTCGGGCATCGGCAGGGCGCATGAGTCCATTGCGGATTTCACCCGCGCCATCGAGGCTGACCCCGGTTGCTCCGAGGCCTTCTTCCGCCGCGGGCAGGAATACAGCGGCTTTGGGAAGACCTCGGAAGCTCTTGAAGACTTCACGAGCGCTCTTTCGCTGAATCCAGGGGCCCGGGAGGCTTACCTCGCGAGAGCTGCCGAGTTCGGCCATTCGGGAAGGCATGAAGAGGCAGTCTCTGATCTCACCCGGGCGATTGAGATATCCCCTGAGGATGACAGCACGTTCCTTGCCCGCGGCCTCCTGTATGACCGGCTGGGGAGAGTGGAAGAGGCGATTGCGGACTTCTCCCGTGCAATCGAAATCAACCCCGGGAACGAGATGGCTTACAACAACCGGGGAAATGCCTATGCCTCAATGGGCCTTTTCAACGAGGCGGTCTCCGATTTTTCGAGGGCAATCGAGCGGAACCCCCGGAATGCCACAGCGTTTTACAACAGGGGAATTGAATACGGGGAGCACGGGATGCTTGATGAAGCCATTGCGGATCTCAGTGAGGCGATTGTGCTGCGGCCGGACCTCGGCGAGGCATACTATAACCGGGGAGTCGCCTATCACAAGAAGGGGATGCTCGACGAGGCGATAGCCGATTACGGCCGTACAATGGAGTTCCAGCCCGGCAACGAGAAGGCCTACAACAACCGTGGGAACGCGTATGCCGGGAAGGGCCTCTACGACGAGGCGATATCGGATTTCACCCGTGCCATCGAGATCAATCCCGAGAACCCGACCGCGTTTTACAACCGGGGGATCGAATATGGGCGGAAGGGGTTGATAGACCAGGCGATGGAAGATTTCTCCCGTGCCATTCAGATCAAGCCCGACCTTGCAGAGGCATACTACAACCGCGGGGTCGCATACCAGAGGGTTGAGAGGTTAAAAGAGGCGGTTGCCGATTACACAAGGACGATAGCGCTTGCCCCGGGGAACGAGAAGGCATGGAACAACCGCGGCAATGCACATGCGGGGCTGGGGATGTACAACGAGGCGATATCGGATTTCACCCGCGCCATCGAGATCAATCCCGAGAACCCGACCGCGTATTACAACCGGGGGATTGAGTTTGGGAAGAAGGGGCTTAATGACGAGGCGATATCGGATTTCACCAGCGCTGTTGAACTCAAGCCCGACCTTGCCGAGGCCTATTACAACATGGGCAACATCCATTACAACCGTAACCAGAACGAGGAGGCGATACGCGAGTTTGACCGTGCGCTGTCCATCCAGCGCGGGTATGCCCGGGCCTACCTGAACAAGGCCCTTGCCTGCGAGAAACTCTCCCGCATCGCCGAGGCCCGCACGGCATACGAAGGGTTCCTTCGGTATGCCCGCCAGGAGTCAAAGGAACTGGTGGATTTCGTGTCGCAGAG